>NZ_PPRD01000039.1 GCF_002902575.1 Staphylococcus croceilyticus
ATATTAATTCTAGTATTTAAGACTCACAACTTTTTGATAAAATAATTTATGATTTATTTGGTTCTGCATTTTCAGAAAAACAGAAAATAACTCAAAATAATAAACTATGTTAAAAATGAGTCTTCATAAAAATATAAGAAATGGGTGCAGTTTATGCCTGAGAGAGAACGTACATCACCGCAATATGAATCTTTTCATGAATTATATAAGAATTACACAACTAAAGAGTTAACGCAAAAAGCAAAATCTTTAAAACTTACTAATTATAGTAAATTGAATAAAAGCGAATTAGTTTTAGCCATCATGGAAGCGCAAATGGAAAAAGATGGCAATTACTACATGGAAGGTGTATTAGACGATATTCAGCCAGATGGTTACGGTTTCTTAAGAACAGTTAACTATTCTAAAGGTGAAAAAGACATTTACATCTCTGCTAGTCAAATTCGACGTTTCGAAATTAAACGAGGCGATAAGGTGACTGGTAAGGTTCGTAAGCCTAAAGACAATGAAAAATATTATGGCTTATTACAAGTAGACTTTGTAAATGATGAAAATGCTGAAGTTGTCAAAAAACGCCCTCACTTCCAAGCTTTAACACCTCTTTATCCTGAGGAACGAATTATTTTAGAAACAGATCCTCAAAACTACTCACCGCGTATTATGGATTTAGTTACCCCAATCGGTTTAGGTCAACGTGGACTTATCGTAGCTCCTCCAAAGACTGGTAAAACTTCATTACTTAAAGAAATCGCTAATGCCATTAGTACAAATAAACCTGATGCAAAATTATTTATTTTATTAGTGGGTGAGCGACCAGAAGAGGTAACGGATATTGAACGTTCAGTTGAATCGGCAGAAGTTGTACATTCAACGTTTGATGAGCCACCTGAACACCACGTTAAAGTGGCGGAATTATTACTTGAAAGAGCGAAACGATTAGTTGAGATTGGACAAGATGTAATTATCTTAATGGATTCTATTACGCGTTTGGCACGTGCATATAACTTAGTTATCCCTCCAAGTGGTAGAACGTTATCTGGTGGGTTAGATCCAGCCTCATTACACAAACCTAAAGCATTCTTTGGGGCAGCACGTAATATTGAAGCGGGTGGAAGTCTTACTATTCTTGCGACAGCGTTAGTTGAAACTGGTTCACGTATGGACGATATGATTTATGAAGAGTTCAAAGGAACAGGAAATATGGAGTTACACTTAGATCGTAAGTTATCTGAGCGTCGTATCTTCCCAGCAATTGATATCGGTAGAAGCTCAACGCGTAAAGAAGAATTATTAATTAGTAAATCTGAGTTAGATTCATTATGGCAACTTAGAAATATGTTTACAGATTCTACAGACTTTACGGAACGCTTCATTAGAAAATTGAAAAAATCAAAAAATAATAAAGAGTTTTTCCAACAATTACAAAAAGCAGCCGAAGAGAGTACTAAAACGGGCAAACCGATAATTTAATGAATATCAGTTTGAGGGTTGCGTTTTATAGTAATAACTATTATAATTGCTAAGTATTGGGTAAAAACTCACAAATAACTCTGTTCCAGATGGTTCAGGGCAAAGGAGCTGAAAATAATGAAACAAGGAATTCATCCTGATTACCACAAAGTTATCTTTTTAGATACTACAACAAACTTTAAATTCTTAAGTGGTTCTACAAAAACATCTTCAGAAACTATGGAATGGGAAGATGGAAATGAATACCCAGTTATTCGTTTAGATGTATCTTCTGATTCACACCCATTCTATACTGGACGTCAAAAATTCGCTGCTGCGGATGGTCGTGTGGAACGTTTCAACAAAAAGTTTGGTCTCAAATCAAACAACAACAACTAATTGTAAGTTTAAACTGTCTGCCTAATCTATGTTATATAGAGTTAAGTAGGCAGTTTTTTTATTTTAAAGAAATGAGTAAGTGACATGCTGGATAAAGTATAGTGGCATAAATACTTAAAAATTATGAACATTCTAGATATACATAAAGTCGTTTATAAACAATTAAAATATGATATAATTAAGCGATTATGTTTTGAAAAAGGTGGAACTTATAATGTATGAAACTTACCATTCTGGTTGGATTGAATGCATTACTGGAAGTATGTTTAGTGGCAAATCAGAAGAATTAATTCGTCGATTGCGCCGAGGTCTTTATGCTAAACAAAAAGTAGTAGTGTTTAAACCGGCTATAGATAATCGTTACCATGATGAAAAAGTCGTATCTCATGATGGAAATGAATTAGAGGCCATTAATATTACCACAGCACGAGATATTTTATTACAAGATTTATCACATGTAGATGTGATTGGTATAGATGAAATTCAATTCTTTGATAAAGAAATTGTTAATATTGTTGAAAAACTTGCTGAAAATGGCCACAGAGTCGTAGTTGCTGGGTTGGACATGGACTTTCGTGGAGAACCATTCGAACCTATGCCTCAAATCATGGCAGTCAGTGAACAAGTAACTAAATTGCAAGCAGTATGTGCTGTTTGTGGTTCGTCTTCAAGTAGAACCCAACGATTAATTAATGGACAACCAGCTAAAATAGATGATCCTATTATTTTAGTCGGAGCGAATGAAAGTTATGAACCAAGATGTAGAGCACATCACATTGTTGCACCGAGTAATAACGAGAAGGAGGAAATGTAGTGTTTGATCAATTAGATATTGTTGAAGAAAGATATGAACAATTAAATGAAATGTTAAGTGACCCTGAGGTTGTAAATGATTCAGATAAATTACGTAAATATTCTAAAGAACAAGCTGATTTACAAAAAACAGTAGATGTTTATAGAGATTATAAAAGTAAAAAAGAAGAAATCGCTGAAATCGATGAAATGTTAAACGAAACAGACGATAAAGAAGAAATTGAAATGTTAAAAGAGGAAAGTGCTAGTCTTAAAAGTGCTATTCCTGAATTAGAAGAACAACTTAAATTTTTACTTATCCCTAAAGACCCTAATGATGAGAAAGACGTTATCGTTGAAATCAGAGCAGCAGCAGGTGGAGATGAAGCGGCAATTTTCGCTGGTGATTTATTAAGAATGTATACAAAATATGCAGAATCTCAAAACTTTAAAACTGAAATTGTAGAAGCAGCTGAAAGTGACCATGGTGGTTATAAAGAAATCAGTTTCTCAGTTTCAGGTAATGGTGCATATAGTAAATTGAAATTTGAAAATGGCGCACATCGTGTGCAACGTGTACCTGAAACAGAATCAGGTGGCCGTATTCATACTTCAACTGCTACAGTAGCGGTATTACCAGAAGTTGAAGATGTTGAAATTGAAATTCGTAATGAGGATTTAAAAATTGACACGTATCGTTCAAGTGGTGCTGGTGGTCAGCACGTCAATACTACAGACTCAGCTGTACGTATTACGCACTTACCAACAGGTGTCATTGCTACATCTTCTGAAAAATCTCAAATTCAAAACCGTGAAAAAGCATTAAAAGTGTTGAAAGCACGTTTATATGATATGAAGTTACAAGAAGAACAACAAAAATATGCTGCACAACGTAAATCAGCAGTTGGTACAGGTGACCGCTCTGAACGTGTGAGAACATACAATTACCCTCAAAGTCGTGTAACAGACCACCGTATCGGTCTAACATTACAAAAGTTAGATCAAATTATGGAAGGTAAATTAGACGAGATTATCGATGCACTTACACTTTCTGAACAAACTGAAAAACTGAAAGAATTAAATAATGGCGAGCTTTAAGGATAAGTTAACTGAAGCCATTCAATTAGCAAAGAACAAAGGATTCGAACAGTCTCGTGCAGAATGGTTAATGCTTGATTTATTTGGTTGGTCTAGAACGGATTATCTCATGCATATGTATGATGAAATGAATGAAGCTGAAGAAGCAAAATTTTCTTTAGCTGTTGAACGTATGCTACTAGGAGAGCCTATTCAGTACATTGTAGGCTTTCAAATGTTTTATGGTCTTCAGTTTCAAGTAAATGCACATTGTCTCATTCCTCGTCCAGAAACTGAAGAAGTGATGCTTCACTTCTTGGAACATGTAAAAGAGGAAGCGACAGTGGTAGACATTGGAACAGGTAGTGGGGCGCTTGCTGTATCACTTAAAAAAATAAGTCCTAAATTAAATGTGGTTGCGACAGATGTCGTTCAAGAAACACTAGATTTAGCGAAGGATAATGCCTATAATCATAATGCTGATATTGAATTTTTGCATGGAAATGCTTTAAAACCACTTATCAAAAATAATATTAAAGTAGATGGTCTAATCTCTAATCCACCTTATATCGACTACGAAGAAGTTCATAGTATGGCAGATACTGTTGTGAAATATGAGCCTCATGTTGCCTTATTTGCGCAAAATAAAGGCTATGCAATATATGAATCTATATTAAATGATTTGCCAAAAGTCCTTAATGAAGATGCATATGTTACATTTGAAATAGGGTATAATCAAGGTGAGATATTAAAGGAATTAATTTTAAAAAAATATTCAAATTTATCAGTTAATGTCATTAAAGACATTAATGGAATAGATAGAATCGTGTCATTTGAATGGAAATAAATTATAGAGGAGGCTGAGACATTTTATTTTGTCCCAGCCTCTTCAACACTCATAATCACGAAATTCAAAGGAAAGGGTGAGGTGAATGGAAAGTAAAATATGGGATATGCGCAACTATAATGAAGCGCCACTATCATTTCCTAAATTAAATGAGATAAAAATAATATTTGAACAAGGCGGTTTAATCGCTATTCCTACTGAAACTGTATATGGTCTTGGTGCAAATGCAAAAGATGAAGAAGCGGTTTCTAATATTTATAAAGCCAAAGGACGTCCCTCTGACAATCCCTTAATCGTGCATATTCACAGTCTAGAACAATTAAACGACTTTGTTGCTCATGTACCTGATGAAGCCAAAGTATTAATGGATGCCTTTTGGCCTGGTCCGATTTCATTTATCTTACCACTAAAAAGAGGTTACTTATGTGATAAAGTGAGTGGCGGCTTAGATTCAATTGCAGTGCGTATGCCAAGCCATACAATAGGACGCGCTATTTTACAATATGTAGATTTACCTATAGCTGCGCCAAGTGCAAATTTAAGTGGACGTCCATCACCTACAACATTTCAACATGTCTATCATGATTTAAATGGTAAAATTGATGGCATAGTCAATGGAGATCAAAGTGAAGAAGGTTTAGAAAGTACCGTGCTTGATTGTACGCAATATCCATTTAGAATCGCTCGTCCAGGCGCCATTACTCAAACCATGCTAATTGAAGTCCTCCCAGATAGTGTTGAGCATTTTAATTATAATAATGTCGAAAAACCGATTGCTCCGGGTATGAAATATAAGCATTACTCACCAGAAACGCAAGTCACTATGCTAAAAAATTTAACGCATCCTATTTTAAATCATAAAGATTGGACAAACGTTGCTTTCATTTTGCCAGAAAGTTTAAAATCTTTCGTTCCCAATGATTCATGGTTTATTCCTTTATGTCAGGATGAAAGTGATATTAAAGGTGCAAATCATAATTTATATGCTATTTTGCATGACATTGATAAGAATGAACTGATTAATGAAGCGTATATTTATGCTTTTGAAAATGCAGAAGCCGCGGAAGCCGTAATGAATCGAATGTCAAAAGCAACTGCTAATCGTGTCATTAGAGGTGAAGAGTTATGAAAATAACATTTGTATGTACGGGTAATACGTGTCGTAGTCCTATTGCAGAAAGCATAGCTAAAACATTGCTTCCAAACGATACAATTGAATCGAGAGGGTTATTTGCGATAAATGGCCAAGCAGTGACGCCAGAGTCTTTAGAAGTTATCTTAGAACATGATTTACCAGAGCCTACTTCAGCACAGCAATTTGATGAGAGCGACCTTACAAGTGATTTAATTTTAACAATGACTCAATCACATAAAGCGCAACTTATCAATGCGTATGGTGAAAATATTCATGTGTATACTTTAAGTGAATACGTTGGAGAACAAGCAGATGTGGACGACCCATTTGGAGGTAGTATTGATACGTATCGAGATACGTTTAATCAACTTTATAATCTAATCCATAAATTGCAAGGTCTTTCATAAAACGAAAATATTACATTTAGTATAAGTTATTAATTAAATACGTTATAATGAAGAAGTATAGCTAGTTTGCTATGCTTCTTTTAATTATATAAATAAGGTGGAGATTTCTATGCAAGAACTTACGACTTTATTAGATGAATTGAAAGCACAATCATTCTTTAGAGAAGGTGAAATATGCATTATTGGCTGTTCAACATCTGAAGTTATTGGAGAAAAAATAGGTTCTGTAGGTTCAATGGACGTAGCTAAAGATATTTTCACTACCTTAGAAAAGGTACAACAAGAAACAGGTGTATCATTCGCATTTCAAGGTTGTGAACATATTAATAGAGCCGTCACAATCGAAAGAGAACAATTTAATCCTTTAACAATGGAAGAAGTGACAGTCGTACCAGATGTTCATGCAGGTGGAAGTCTAGCAACATATGCTTATCAACATATGAAAGATCCTGTAGTTGTAGAGCATATCACTGTTCCTAAAGGCATTGATATTGGACAAACATTAATTGGCATGCATATTAAACATGTTTGTGTACCGATTAGAACTAGTGTCAAAAAAGTTGGCGATGCAATAGTAACGATTGCTACTTCAAGACCTAAGAAAATCGGCGGTGAACGAGCTAAATACGAATAGGTTTGAGAGGAAGAGGGGATTTTAATGTCATATATCGAAAATCAAGATAAAGCTGTCTATGAAGCGATTCAAAATGAATATAATAGACAAAATAATAACATCGAACTAATTGCATCTGAGAATTTTGTTTCTGAAGCTGTTATGGAAGCTCAAGGATCTGTAATGACGAATAAGTATGCTGAAGGTTATCCTGGACGTCGTTATTACGGTGGATGCGATTATGTAGATGTTACGGAAACAATTGCTATAGAACGTGTAAAAGCCTTATTTGGCGCTGAACATGCTAATGTTCAACCTCATTCTGGTTCACAAGCTAATATGGCTGTTTATTTAGTAGCACTTGAAATGGGTGATACTGTATTAGGAATGAATTTAAGTCATGGTGGCCATTTAACACATGGTTCTCCTGTTAACTTTAGCGGTAAATTCTATAATTTCGTTGATTATGAAGTGGATAAAGAAACAGAGAAGATTGACTATGAGGCAGTTCGTAAATTAGCACTTGAACATAAACCTAAATTAATAGTGGCTGGTACTTCTGCATATTCAAGAGAACTTGATTTTAAAAAGTTCAGAGAAATCGCTGATGAAGTAGGCGCAAAATTAATGGTAGATATGGCGCATATTGCTGGTTTAGTAGCAGCAGGTCTACATCCTAATCCAGTAGAGTATGCAGATTTCGTTACTAGTACAACGCATAAAACTTTAAGAGGGCCACGCGGTGGATTAATCCTTTGCAAAGAAGAATATAAAAAAGATATAGACAAAACAATCTTCCCAGGTATCCAAGGCGGTCCATTAGAACACGTCATTGCTGCTAAAGCCGTTGCATTTGGTGAAGCATTAGAACCAGAATTTAAAGCGTACCAAGAACAAGTAGTTAAAAATGCTAAAGTTTTAGCAGAAACGCTACAAGAAGAAGGCTTTAGAATTGTTTCTGGTGGTACAGATAATCATTTATTAGCAGTTGACGTTAAAAACTCAGTGAATGTTACAGGTAAAGAAGCTGAATCTACATTAGATTCAATCGGTATTACTTGTAATAAAAACACTATTCCTTTTGATCAGGAAAAACCATTCGTTACAAGTGGTATTCGTTTAGGTACACCAGCCGCTACTACTAGAGGCTTTGATGAAGAAGCATTTAAAGAAGTAGGGAAAATTATCAGCTTAGCGCTAAAAAATCCTAAAGATCAAACTAAATTAAAAGAAGCAAGTGAAAGAGTAAGTAAACTAACATCTAAGTATCCATTATATGAGTAATTTTAATCAAACTGGAGGAAATAAATAATGAGTAAAGTACATGTATTTGATCACCCATTAATTCAACACAAATTAAGTTACATCCGTGATATGAATACGGGAACAAAAGAATTTAGAGAGCTTGTAGATGAAGTAGGTATGTTAATGGCATATGAAGTAACAAGAGATTTAGAACTTCAAGATGTTGAAATCCAAACACCTGTTACAAAAATGACAGCGAAAAGATTAGCAGGTAAAAAATTAGCAATTGTACCTATTTTAAGAGCAGGTTTAGGAATGACTGATGGTGTATTAAGCTTAGTGCCAGCAGCACGTGTAGGTCATATTGGATTATATCGTGACCCTGAAACATTAAAAGCGGTAGAATATTTCGTAAAATTACCACAAGATATTGATGAAAGACAAATTATCGTTGTAGATCCTATGTTAGCAACAGGTGCATCTGCAATCGAAGCGATTAATTCATTAAAAAAACGTGGCGCTAAAAATATTAGATTTATGTGTTTAATTGCAGCTCCTGAAGGTGTTAAAAAAATGCAAGAAGCGCACGATGACGTAAATATTTATATAGCGGCTTTAGATGAAAAATTAAATGATAAAGCATATATCACACCTGGTTTAGGTGACGCTGGAGATAGACTATTTGGTACTAAATAGTAAAGGTGCAGTAGTTAAAAGTTTAAAGTTAGTTCGTTGTAGGAGTAAATAATATGAAAAAAATTATGACAGTCTTTGGTACAAGACCTGAAGCAATTAAAATGGCACCCTTAGTTAAAGCACTTGAAAATGACGACGAATTAGAGCCAATGATTGTTGTAACTGCTCAACATCGAGAAATGTTAGATTCAGTATTAAAAACATTTAACATTCAACCACATTATGATTTAAATATTATGAAAGAAAATCAAACATTATCTGAAATAACGTCTAGCGCTATGATACAACTTGAAAATATTATTAAAGACGAACAACCAGATATGGTACTTGTGCATGGAGATACTACTACTACATTTTCAGGTGCTTTAGCTGCTTTTTATAATCAAATAGCTGTAGGGCATGTTGAAGCAGGGTTGAGAACTGGCAATAAATATGCGCCGTTTCCTGAGGAAATCAATCGACAAATGGTAAGCAATATTGCCGACTTGCATTTTGCACCTACTACAAATGCAGCTGAAAATTTAATCAAAGAACAAAAAGACAACGAGTCTATCATTGTAACTGGAAATACAGCAATTGATACGTTGAATCTTACGATTAAAGATGACTACATGTCAGAAATTTTAAATAAGCACAAAAATAAAAAAATAATATTATTAACAATGCATCGTAGAGAAAATATTGGTCGTCCTATGGAAAATGTTTTCAAAGCGATTAATAAAATAATTAGTGAATATAAAGATGTAGTGGTAGTTTATCCTCAGCACTTGAATCCTAAAGTTAGAGGTTTATCTAGTAAATATTTTAGTGACCAAGCGCAAGTAGAAAGAATAGAGCCCTTAGATGTCATAGACTTCCACAATTTTGCTAATAAGGCACATTTCATATTAACGGATTCTGGCGGGGTTCAAGAGGAAGCACCTTCGTTAAATAAACCTGTCCTAGTGTTAAGAGATGTTACAGAGCGACCAGAAGGAGTTGCAGCTGGAACATTAAAAGTGATAGGCACAGAAGCAGGTAATGTCTATTCAGAAATAAAAATGCTATTAGATAATCCAACAGCATATAAAAATATGGCATCAATACAAAACCCTTACGGAGATGGATTGGCGTCATTAAGAATATGCGAAAATATAAAATATTATTTTGGATTAACTACTGAAAAACCAAAAGAATTTAAAATGTGAATATTTTGTGACAAAATTGCATGGAATTTTTACAACAATTTGAATAGAATTGACACGTTATATACGCTATATTATTATTAAAATTGTATGAGTGGAACGGTTTACATGATACTCATAAGTAATTTTGGAGGCACTACGAATGAAGCGTTTTAGTATTATCTTCAAACAATTCATTCAATATTATATCTATTTTTTAATTTTGTTAAGTGTTTTGTACATTATTAAACCTAATCCTTTTACTTTAGGATTAATAATAGGAACGTTTGGCGCTTTAATTAATACATATATCTTTGAATTTTATTTATCTCGGGCAAAGCAACCAGATAATATACATATTTCTACGGGCAATATCTGGAGGTATTTAGTCGCTATTATAGCGTGCTTGATTTGGTTTTTCTTTAAAGAGTATGTAAACATTATAGGAATAATGATAGGCCTTATGATTTCTTATGTACTAATCATCATACGTCCTTTATTACAAAGGGAGTAAAATTTTCGAACAGAAAGAGGTGAGTACATGGATCACAAATCCCCACTCAGAAGTTGGAATGTATTTGGTTTTGATATCGTTTTCAACTTATCAAGTATCTTGATGTTAGTTGTTACTGCAGTTATTGTTTTTTTAATAGCTATTATTTGTACGCGTAATCTAAAGAAAAGACCTACAGGTAAACAGAACTTTATTGAATGGGTCTTTGATTTTGTAAGAGGTATCATTGAGAGTAACATGGCTTGGAATAAAGGTGGTCAATTTCACTTCTTAGCAGTAACGTTGATATTATTTATCTTTGTTGCCAACATGTTAGGGTTACCTTTCGCTATAGTGACAAAAGATCATTACTTATGGTGGAAATCACCAACAGCTGATGCCACTGTAACATTAACACTATCAACAACAATGATTTTATTAACACATTACTATGGTGTGAAAATGCGCGGTACGAAAGCTTACATAGGTAATTACTTTAAACCGTTCTGGCCATTAGCAATCATTAATGTATTTGAAGAATTTTCTTCTACATTAACGCTTGGTCTACGTTTATACGGTAATATATTTGCCGGTGAACTATTATTATCACTATTAGCTGGTCTGGTCTTCCAAAATGGATGGGGCTGGATAATTGGTATTCCAGGTTTAATCGTATGGCAAGGATTCTCAATCTTTGTTGGTTCTATCCAAGCATATATCTTTATTATGCTTTCAATGGTTTACATGTCCCATAAAGTAACGGACGCACATTAATTTAAATAAAAAATTTTAGGAGGAAATATTAATATGGGTTTAATCGCAGCAGCAATTGCAATCGGTTTATCAGCACTAGGTGCAGGTATCGGTAACGGTCTTATCGTTTCTAGAACAGTTGAAGGTGTAGCACGTCAACCAGAAGCACGTGGTCAATTAATGAGTATTATGTTCATTGGTATTGGTTTAGTTGAGGCATTACCAATCATCGGTGTTGTAATTTCATTCATGACTCTTTTCAGATAAGAAATATTTTGAGGCGAAGTCTCTTTGATCTTCGCCGTTCGTTTTATTTAATGCAAATATGATGATTAATAATGAAAGGAGTGTCGAATGCCAGTGAATGCATTAGCTAATTCATATGTTTTGGGTGCAGCAGCCGGTGGTGTTGAGTGGGGAACAGTTATTGTTACTGTTTTAACATTTGTTATCCTCTTAGCACTATTGAAAAAATTTGCTTGGGGTCCATTAAAAGAAGTAATGGACAAACGTGAAAGAGATATTAATAGAGATATCGATGAAGCGGAAGAAGCAAAACTTAATGCGCAAAAACTTGAAGAAGAAAATAGAAAGACACTTAAAGAAACACAAGATGAAGTTCAACGTATCCTTGAAGACGCTAGAGTTCAAGCTCGTAAACAACATGAAGAAATCATTCATGAAGCTAACGTTCGTGCAAATGGTATGATTGAAACTGCTCAAAGTGAAATTAACAGTGAAAAAGAACGCGCACTTGCAGATATTAATAATCAAGTTTCTGAACTATCAGTATTGATTGCTTCTAAAGTACTTCAAAAAGAAATTTCTGAACATGATCAGAAAGCATTAGTTGATAAGTATCTTAAAGAGGCAGGCGATAAATAATGGCAGATGTAGCAAAAAAATATGCTAAGGCATTATTTGATGTTTCTATTGATAAAGATAGATTAGATTTAATGTATGAAGAGTTAAAAGTAGTGAATGACGCTACACAACAATATCAACAAGAATTAAAAGCTATTGATTCAAATCCTAGCAAACCTGCTTCTGAAAGACGCAAATTTGTAGGAATTGTATTTGGTGAAGCGAATTATTACTTAAAAAATATGCTAATGATATTAGCAAATAACCGTCATTTGACGTTAATTAATTCTATTTTTAAAGAATTTAGTGATTTCTATAACGCTCATCATAATCAAGATACGGCAATCGTTGAGTCAGTTTATCAATTAACTGAAGATGAATTAGAAAGAATTAGAAATTTAATTATTAACCAAACTAAGTTGTCAAAAGTACATATTATTACTAAAATCAATCCTGATTTAATTGGTGGTTTCAGAGTAAAAGTTGGCACAACTGTGTTAGACGGTAGTGTTAAGAGCGACTTAGAACAAATCGAACGTAAATTTAGAAGAGTTAACTAAAATAAGAGGAGTGACATAGATGGCCATAAAAGCTGAAGAAATCAGTGCATTACTTCGCTCACAAATTGAAAATTATGAGTCTGAGATGTCTGTAACTGATGTTGGTACTGTACTTCAAATCGGTGATGGTATCGCATTAATTCACGGATTAAATGACTGTATGGCTGGTGAGCTTGTAGAGTTCCCAAATGGTGTTCTTGGTTTAGCACAAAACCTTGAAGAATCAAACGTGGGTGTAGTTATTTTAGGACCTTACAGTGAAATTACTGAAGGTGACGAAGTAAAACGTACTGGTCGTATTATGGAAGTTCCAGTAGGTGAAGAACTTATTGGACGCGTGGTTAACCCACTAGGCCAACCTATCGATGGTCAAGGTCCAATTAATACGACTAAAACACGTCCTGTTGAGCAAAAAGCAACAGGCGTAATGGCTCGTAAATCAGTTGATGAACCATTACAAACTGGTATTAAAGCGATTGATGCCTTAGTACCAATCGGACGTGGACAACGTGAGTTAATTATTGGTGATAGACAAACAGGTAAAACTACAATTGGTATTGATACAATCTTAAACCAAAAAGGTTTAGATACAATTTGTATTTACGTAGCTATTGGTCAAAAAGAATCAACAGTACGTGCTAATGTAGAAAAATTACGTCAAGCTGGTGCATTAGATTATACAATCGTAGTAACAGCGTCAGCGTCTGAACCATCGCCATTATTATATATTGCACCATATTCAGGTGTAACAATGGGCGAAGAATTCATGTTTAATGGTAAGCATGTACTTATTATTTATGATGATTTAACTAAACAAGCTGCGGCTTATCGTGAATTATCATTATTATTACGTAGACCTCCAGGCCGTGAAGCTTATCCTGGTGACGTATTCTACTTACATAGTAGATTATTAGAAAGAGCAGCGAAATTAAATGATTCATTAGGTGGCGGATCTATTACTGCCTTACCAATTATTGAAACACAAGCAGGAGATATCTCAGCCTACGTTCCTACTAACGTAATTTCAATTACAGACGGACAAATCTTCTTACAATCTGATTTATTCTTCTCAGGTGTTCGACCAGCGATTAATGCAGGTCAATCTGTATCACGTGTAGGTGGTTCAGCTCAAATTAAAGCTATGAAGAAAGTTGCTGGTACACTTCGTTTAGACCTTGCTTCATATAGAGAATTAGAATCATTTGCGCAATTTGGTTCTGATTTAGATGAATTTACAGCTAGAAAATTAGAACGTGGTAAACGTACTGTTGAAGTCTTAAAACAAGACCAAAATAAACCTTTACCAGTTGAAAACCAAGTGTTAATCATCTACGCATTAACTAAAGGTTACTTAGACGATATTCCTGTAGTAGACATCACTCGTTTCGAAGATGAATTAAATAGTTGGGCTAAATCAAACGCTTCTGAATTATTAGGTGAAATCAGAGAAACTGGTGGCTTACCTTCTGAAGATAAATTTGATGCAGTACTTAACGAATTCAAGAAAAGTTTCAGTAAATCTGAATAATTAAACTTTAAATCGAAAAGGTGGTGAGATAATGGCTTCTCTAAAGGAAATAGATGGTCGTATAAAATCGACGAAAAAGATGAAACAGATTACCAAAGCAATGAACATGGTATCTAGTTCAAAATTACGTCGTGCTGAAAAGAATACTAAGCAATTCGAACCTTATATGGAAAAAATGCAAGATGCGATTACAGCAATTGCAGGTGCTAGTAAAAATTCAAGCCATCCTATGTTAAGACCAAGACAAGTTCAACGTAGTGGTTATTTAGTTATCACAAGTGATAAAGGTTTAGCTGGCGCATATAGTTCTAATGTGCTTAAAAAATTAATCAATGATATTAAAGAGAAACACTCTAGCAAAGACGATTACAGTATTATGGTATTAGGTCAAACTGGTGTTGATTTCCTTAAAAATAGAGGTTATGAAATAGAGAATTCACTTGTTGATGTTCCTGATCAACCTTCATTTAAATCAATACAAGCTATTGCAAAATATGCCATTGACTTATTCAGTGAAGAACATATTGATGAATTGAAGATTTATTATAGTCACTATGTTAGTGTTCTTGAAAATAAACCGTCTACTAAACAAGTTCTTCCATTATCTCAAGAAGATTCTAGCCAAGGCCAAGGCCAAATGTCTTCATATGAATTTGAACCAGATAAAGAATCTATCCTAAGCGTTATACTTCCACAATACGTTGAAAGTTTAATTTATGGAACGATTCTAGATGCTAAAGCTAGTGAACATGCAGCTCGTATGACTGCAATGAAAAATGCTTCTGATAATGCAACTGAACTTATTGATGATTTATCATTACAATACAATAGAGCAAGACAAGCTGAAATCACTCAACAAATCACAGAAATTGTTGGCGGTTCTGCAGCGCTTGAATAATATTTTAAAGGAGGAAACAACATGGGTAATGGCCGTGTAACTCAGGTTATGGGTCCTGTAATTGACGTTCGTTTCGAACATAATGAAGTACCTGAAATTAATAACGCCCTTATCATTGAAGTCCCTAAAGAAGATGGAACTTTCGAATTAACACTTGAAGTTGCTTTACAATTAGGCGATGACGTTGTACGTACAATTGCTATGGATTCAACTGATGGTGTCCAACGTGGTATGGAAGTACAAAATACTGGTAATGACATTAGTGTTCCAGTTGGTGAAGAAACTTTAGGACGTGTATTCAATGTCTTAGGTGATACTATCGATTTAGACGATAAATTAGATAGCTCAGTTAGAAGAGATCCTATTCACCGTCAAGCACCAAACTTTGATGAATTATCTACAGAAGTAGAAATTTTAGAAACTGGTATTAAAGTAGTAGACTTATTAGCACCTTACATTAAAGGTGGTAAAATTGGTCTATTTGGTGGTGCCGGCGTTGGTAAAACCGTTTTAATCCAAGAATTAATTAATAATATTGCTCAAGAACATGGTGGTATTTCAGTATTCGCGGGCGTTGGTGAACGTACACGTGAAGGTAATGACTTATACTATGAAATGAGCGATAGTGGCGTAATCAAAAAGACTGCAATGGTATTTGGTCAAATGAATGAGCCACCTGGTGCACGTATGCGTGTAGCTTTATCAGCTTTAACAATGGCTGAATACTTCCGTGATGAACAAGGTCAAGACGTACTTTTATTCATTGATAATATCTTCAGATTTACACAAGCTGGTTCTGAAGTATCAGCGTTATTAGGACGTATGCCTTCAGCCGTTGGTTACCAACCAACATTAGCAACTGAGATGGGTCAATTACAAGAACGTATTACATCTACGAATAAAGGTTCTGTAACATCAATTCAAGCCGTATTCGTACCAGCCGATGACTATACTGACCCAGCCCCAGCAACTGCTTTCGCACACTTAGATGCAACAACAAACTTAGAACGTAAATTAACAGAAATGGGTATCTATCCAGCGGTAGACCCATTAGCATCAACTTCTAGAGCGTTAGAACCATCAATCGTTGGTCAAGAACACTATGAAGTTGCGCGTGATGTTCAATCAACACTTCAAAAATATAGAGAATTACAAGATATCATTGCTATTCTTGGTATGGATGAGTTATCTGAAGAAGATAAACTTACTGTAGAACGTGCACGTAGAATTCAATTCTTCTTATCTCAAAACTTCCACGTAGCTGAACAATTTACTGGTCAAAAAGGTTCTTATGTACCTGTTAAAACAACAGTATCTGATTTCAAAGATATCTTAGATGGTAAATATGATCACATTCCTGAAGATGCATTCCGTTTAGTAGGAAGCATGGAAGATGTAATTGCTAAAGCAAAAGATATGGGTGTTGAAGTCTAAACTAATTAGGAGGAATAGATAATGAGTACTTTAAATCTTGATATTGTCACTCCTAATGGTTCAGTCTACGAAAAAGATGACGTTGAACTGGTTGTTTTTCAAACGACAGCTGGGGAAATGGGTGTCATGAGTGGACATATTCCGACAGTTGCCGCATTAAAAACAGGCCATGTTAAAGTGAATTATAAAAATGGTTCTGAGTATATAGCTGTTAGTGGTGGCTTTGTTGAAATTAGACAACAAAAAGTATCTGTAATTGTACAAACAGCTGAAGCTGCTAGCGAAATTGACGTGGAAAGAGCTAAATTAGCTCGTCAAAGAGCGCAATCACATTTAGAAGACGAGGATAATAGCGATATTAACCGAGCTAAGCGTGCATTAGCAAGAGCAGAAAACCGCTTACGCGTAGCTGAATTAAAATAAATTGATAAAGGTTTGGAAGCTAAATAGCTTTCCAAACCTTTTTTTGTTTTATAATGATTATCTTGAGTATCATTCTATACTTATTTAATGTACAATATAATACAGTAATCTTTAAGGAGAGTTAGATATGGACTATATAGGTCAATTTGCAGTTATACATTTAATATTACATGTCATTTGTATTTGTATTGCTTATTGGGCATTAAACTCTCTTAGATTAGATAACCTATTTAAAAAAGGTTATGCTACTCAAGTTCAAGTTTGCCTAATATTTATGGCGATTTTATTAGGAACTGCAGTTAGCAACTTTTTAATTGATTTATTACAATATTCAACACAAGTAAAATATTTATTCCAATAAATCAATAACTGTTAATTAATTTGAAAAGTAGATATAATTAATAAATAAAACAATATGAAATAGGGAAATGATGAAAATAGTTGGAGTTTAAAGTGGAGGATTAAAATGGATAAAATAGTAATAAATGGAGGCAATCGCCTAACTGGAGAAGTTCAAGTAGAAGGAGCAAAAAATGCAGTATTACCTGTACTTACTGCTTCATTATTAGCTTCTGAAGGACAAAGTAAATTAGTTAACGTGCCAGATTTAAGCGATGTCGTTACAATTAACAATGTCTTATCAACGTTAAATGCTAAAGTTGATTACAATAAAGAAGAAGGTGCAGTGACAGTAGATGCCTCAGCTACATTGAAAGAGGAAGCACCTTATGAATATGTAAGTAAAATGAGAGCTAGTGTCTTAGTGATGGGACCTTTATTAGCTCGTCTAGGTCATGCTATTGTAGCGCTACCTGGTGGTTGTGCAATCGGTGCTCGTCCTATTGAACAACACATCAAAGGATTTGAAGCATTAGGTGCTGAAATCCATCTTGAAAATGGAAATATCTATGCTAGTACTAAAGATGGATTAAAAGGTGCAGACATTCATTTAGACTTCCCAAGTGTAGGTGCTACTCAAAACATTATCATGGCGGCTTCATTAGCTAAAGGTAAAACTGTCATTGAAAATGTAGCAAAAGAACCAGAGATTGTGGATTTAGCTAACTACATCAATGAAATGGGTGGTAAAATTACTGGCGCAGGTACAGACACTATCACTATTCATGGTGTTGAAAAGCTTAAAGGTGTAGAACACTCAATCATCCCAGATAGAATCGAAGCAGGTACATTAATTATTGCTGCAGCGATTACAAGAGGGGATGTCTTTGTACGTGATGCAGTTAAAGAACACATGACAAGCCTAATTTATAAATTAGAAGAAATGGGTGTCAATCTTGATTTCCAAGAAGATGGTGTACGTGTAACTGCTGAGGGTGAATTAAAACCAGTAGATGTTAAAACATTACCTCATCCTGGTTTCCCAACAGATATGCAATCTCAAATGATGGCTTTATTATTAACAGCTGAAGGTCATAAAGTGGTTACTGAAACTGTATTTGAGAATAGATTCATGCACGTGGCAGAATTTAAAAGAATGAATGCTAATATTACTGTTGAAGGCAGAAGTGCTAAAATTGCTGGTAAGAGCCAATTACAAGGTGCGCAAGTTAAAGCAACTGACTTAAGAGCAGCAGCTGCATTAATTTTAGCAGGCTTAGTAGCTGATGGTACAACTCAAGTGACAGAATTAAAACATTTAGATCGTGGCTATGTTAATTTCCATGAAAAATTAAAATCACTTGGCGCGGATATTGAACGTATCAACGACTAATATTTAACATCAAAAGATAAATTATTGCTGGAGGTAGTTTTAAATGGAAACTATTTTTGATTACAATCAAATTAAACAAATTATCCCACACAGACAACCATTTTTATTAATTGACCGAGTGGTTGAATATGAAGAAGGTAAACGTTGTGTAGGTTTAAAACAAGTTTCAGGGAATGAACCATTTTTCCAAGGACATTTTCCAGATTATGCTGTAATGCCTGGTGTATTGATTACTGAAGCACTAGCACAAACTGGTGCAGTAGCTATGCTAAATAGTGAGGAGAATAAAGGGAAAATCGCTTTATTCGCAGGTATTGATAAATGTCGCTTTAAAAAACAAGTGACACCTGGTGACACTTTATTGTTAGAAGTTGAAATCACTAAAATTAAAGGTCCAATCGGAAAAGGTACAGCTAAAGCGACGGTTGATGGTCAACTTGCTTGTAGTTGTGAACTTACTTTCGCAATTCAAGACGCATAATTATTTTATAATCTTAAAAAGCACTCATGATAGTTATTTCTATCATAGAGTGCTTTTATTATTCTCGTTCAAATTTTTCTTCTTTTAATTTAGGTTTAGATTGCATCATGCGATTAAAGGTTACTTTCAACTCTTCACCTGATAATCCTTCATCAACTAATTGTTCTAGTAAGCTTTCAGCATACACTTGGCGTAACGTATAAATATGACATTCAAATACTATAGACATGGTTGTATCAAAAGTTGTTATGCTTTTAATCGTAGCATCGAATAAAGCAGGATCATTTGAAGGTCTAGTTATCACGACTCGAATATCTAATAACGTTTGATCATCGTAATATTTCTTCATAGTCTCATAATGAGCATTAGAAATAACGACTTCTAATAACCAACCAGTTCCACTATTTTCTTTATTAATAATAACGCCGTCTTCTAATTCAAATTCTGTAATTCCACCATTTTCATTTACAATTTGAAAACGCACCGCTTTAAAAGTCTTCACCTAATCACATCCTAAAAATTTTAAAAATGTACAATTAATTAGAAAATATTTAATTGAGCATTCAAATTTTAACTATTTTCTTTAAATATAACAAATTTTGATTATAAATAGTAAATATTTATCAAAAATGGCGTTTTGACGTACATCTAAAATGTTATTAAGATAGTTTTTGAAGGAGGTGACACATGCTAAATAAGATAGTTATCGTTGGTCGTATGACTAAAGATGCGCAAATTTATGAAAAAGAGGAGGTGAAGATAGCTACCTTTAGTGTTGCTACTGAACGCAATTATAAAGACGATAATAATGAAATCGCTTGTGATTATATTTTTTGTAAAGCTTTTGGCAAAACAGCAACGAATATCGAAAAATATACTAGTCAAGGTTCATTGGTAGGTATAACAGGACAAATGCGTTCACGCAAGTATGAAAAAGAGGGACAAACGCATTTTGTAACAGAATTATATGTAGAAACAATCAAATTTATGTCCCCACAATCAAAAAATAACGAAATTCTCTCAAATAGCTCATTTATGGAAGACACTTATCCCCTAGATAATCTAGACACTATTAATATTAATTAAAATTAAATCAACTCTCTAAACTTTAACTCCAATCTTCTCTATTTTATATATAACATCTTTCAATTATACTCAGAATCTCTCTTTATTAATTTAAATTAGTAGGGGGAGGTTCTTAATTTTCGGGATAAATGGCTGAAAAATTTCAGGAGTATTACATACATAAAAAGCTAACGTAAACTTTTCAAAACTGCCATGAAGGTTCTAAATGCACATTTTCACTTTATACTCTCCAAATTTTCTTGTAATTTCCATGTAAAAAAGTGGCTTTCTTTTTTATTTGGCTGTAACCTGCGACCCCTTTTCAGATGTTAGAGTATTACTTGTAATTAATTTGATCAGGAAAAAAATTATACAGGAGGACTTTTAAACTATGAAAAAGACTATTATTGCTTCAACATTAGCAGTAGGCTTAGGCGTAGCAGCAGGTAACGCAGGTCATGCAGATGCAAGTGAAACTCAAATCAATAAAGCTGAATTAGCACAATTAGCTCAATCAAATGATCAATCATTAAATAATAGCCCTATCCAAGAAGGCGCTTATAACGTAACATTTGATTATAATGGCTTCACTTACCACTTTGAATCAGATGGTACTTATTGGAGCTGGAACTATGTACAATCAGGTTTAACAACTGGTCAATCTACACCAGTAGCTCAATCATCACAAGCAACTCAAACTCAACAACAAGATGTTAGTGAACAAGCTTCAGCTTCTAATAACCAAAATTCAGCTGAAACAGTAGCTTCACAACAACAATCTAGTCAACAACAACCAGCTCAAACTCAACAAGCACCACAAACTGAGCAAACTCAACAACCACAACAAGCTTCAACAAGCAACAACACAGCTTCAAGTGGCTCTTCAGTACAAGTAAATGGTCATTTACAACAAATTGCTCAACGTGAATCAGGTGGCGATATTCACGCTATTAACCCAAGCTCTGGCGCAGCTGGTAAATATCAATTCTTACAATCTACATGGGATTCAGTAGCACCTGCTCAATATAAAGGTGTATCACCAGCGCAAGCACCTGAAAACGTTCAAGATGCTGCAGCTGTAAAACTTTACAACACTGCCGGCCCATCACAATGGGTAACTGCATAAATTAATATTTACTGAAATGTTTCGATTAGTGAGACATCTCAGTTTTTTTAATTGAAAAATAATATACTGTTTGATAATGTAAAATTAATAATATAAAGCTACTAGGGGAGCCATAAACTATGGCTGAGATGATTGTTCAGACCCTTATAACCTGATTTGGTTAGTACCAACGTAGGAAAGTAGTTATGTAATTTTACATACCTTTTATTAAGGATGACTACATTTCTGCGTTGATACGTTGAAATGTAGTTTTTTTATTTTAAGGAGGAATTATAAATGAGCTTTTCAACTGAGTTAAAGGAAGCAGCACAACCTATTATTGAACAAATTTATAAAGATGGATTTATTCAAGATTTATTAAAAGGTCAATTATCTAAACAAGCTGTGCGTCAATATTTACGTGCAGATGCTTCATATCTAAAAGAATTTACTAATTTATATGCACTATTAATTCCTAAAGCGCCTACTATGACTGATGTGAAATTTTTAGTAGAACAAATTGAATTTATGTTAGACGGAGAAGTAGAAGCGCATGAGATTTTAGCAGATTATATTAATGAACCGTACGAAGAAATCGTTCGCGAAAAAGTATGGCCTCCAAGTGGAGATCATTACATTAAACATATGTATTATCACGCTTATGCTCATGAAAATGCGGCATATACTATCGCAGCAATGGCGCCATGTCCATATGTTTATGAAGTGATAGCAAAAATGGCATTAGAAGATCAAAATTTAAATAGAGACGTCATTACTGCTAGATGGTTCGATTTTTATAGTACTGAAATGCGTCCTTTAATTGAAGTATTTGATCGTATGTTAGATGAACTAACTGAAAATTGTACTGATCAAGAGAAACATGAGATTAAAGAAAGCTTCTTACAAAGTACTATCCATGAACGTAATTTCTTTAATATGGCTTACATAAATGAACAATGGGATTTTGGAGGAAAAGAACATGAATAAACCAAAAATTGCTTTAACAATCGCAGGTACCGACCCATCAGGTGGTGCTGGTGTAATGGCAGATTTAAAATCATTTCACGCTTGTGGTGTTTATGGCATGGCTGCAATTACTAGCATTGTGGCTCAAAACACTAAAGGTGTTCAACACATTCATAATTTAGAAACGAGTTGGGTTAAAGAACAACTTGATAGCGTATTTGATGATGAATTACCACAAGCTATTAAAACAGGTATGATTGCTACGCACGAGACAATGGAACTCGTACAAGAATATTTAAAAAAACATTCTGATATTCCATACGTTATTGATCCTGTTATGTTAGCTAAAAGTGGTGACTCTTTAATGGATGACGCGACTAAAAAACATTTACAAAGCACGTTATTACCGTTAGCTGATGTTGTAACGCCTAATATACCTGAAGCAGAAGAAATTACTGGTCTAAAAATTGATAACGAAGAAAGTATTCGTAAAGCAGGACACATCTTTATTAATGAAATCGGTAGTAAAGGCGTTGTTATTAAAGGGGGACATTCAGCTGATTTAAATAACGCTAAAGACTTCTTGTTTACTAAAGACGACGTTTATACATTTGAAAATAAACGCTTTGATACACCACACACGCATGGTACTGGTTGTACATTTTCAGCGGTAATAACAGCAGAACTTGCTAAAGGGAAATCGATTTATGAAGCGGTTAAAAAAGCTAAGGAATTTATTTCATTAAGTATCGAATATACACCGGAAATTGGCCAAGGTCGTGGGCCAGTTAACCACTTTGCATATATGAAGAAAGTAGGATTAGACGATGAATAATTTAGAGAAATTAAGAAATGAAAATCCATTAGTTGTTTGTTATACCAATGATGTCGTTAAAAACTTCACTGCAAATGGTTTATTAAGTATTGGAGCAAGCCCAGCAATGAGTGAAGCACCTGAAGAGGCAGAAGAGTTTTATAAAGTGGCAGGTGCTTTATTAATCAATATTGGTACATTAACTAAAGCAAATGAAGAAGATATTTTAAAAATTGGTAAAATCGCAAACCAACAAGGTGCGCCAATTGTATTCGATCCGGTAGCGGTTGGAGCTTCAACCTATCGTAAACAATTTTGTCAAAAATTCTTATCTGAAGTTAAAGTGTCAGTAATTAAAGGTAATGCGTCAGAAATCTTAACATTAGTTGATCCGAATACAACGATGAAAGGCACAGATGGTGATGCTAATCTAGATGCTGTTACAATCGCTAAAAAAGCATATCAGAAGCTCAATACAGCTATTGTATTAACAGGTAAAGAAGATGTCATTGTTCAAAATAACAAAGTGGTTCAGTTATCAAATGGTTCGCCGCTTTTAGCGAAGATTACAGGAGCAGGATGCTTATTAGGTGGTTTAGTAGCAAGTTTCTTATTCAGAGAAACACACCCATCATTGCAAGTTCTTGAAGAAGCAGTAAGTTTCTATAATATTGCTGCAGAAATTGCTGAAAAGGATGAACAAGTTAAAGGACCAGGCACATTCTTATCTCATTTATTAGATGAAATGTACCAATTAGAATATTCAACTTATGAACAACATGTTAAACGTTTAGAGGTGCAATAGATGTTTAAAGCTAGTGATTTAAATGTGTACTTTATATGTGGAACACAAGACGTCCCAGAAGGTAATGACATTCAAACTATTTTAAAAGAGGCACTTGAAGCGGGAATTACTTTATTTCAATTTCGTGAAAAGGGACCAAAGACTTTAGTAGGCGAAGAGAAAGTGAAATTAGCACAGCAATTACAATCACTATGTCGTGATTACAACGTCGCATTTCTAGTTAATGATGATGTTGATTTAGCAGAACAAATTGATGCTGATGGCATACATGTAGGTCAAGATGATGCTCAAGTTGCTACTTTCGCTCAACGTTTTAATGAAAAAATTATTGGTTTAAGCGTAGGAAATGTGGAAGAATACAAACATTCAGATTTAACTCATGTAGATTATATCGGCGTAGGTCCTATGTATGCTACACCTTCTAAAGCAGATGCAAGTGAGCCTGTAGGTCCAGAGATGATCCAAACATTAAAAGAGATAAATCCAACGTTACCTATGGTGGCTATAGGCGGTATTACTGAAGATAATGTAGGTCAAATCGCAGAAGCAGGGGCGGATGGCATTTCTGTTATTTCGGCGATTGCTCGTAGTCACAATATTGACAAGACTGTTACTAAATTTCAGAGTTATTTCAAATAAATGTTAGTTTTTTTCTTTTTTTGTTTTCTAGTACACTCTGATTATGATAAAATAAGCCCTATGTGAATATATCAATAGAGGTGTAAAAATGAAGAAGAAAGCGTTACTACCTTTGTTATTAGGGGTAATGGTCTTTTTAGCTGGATGTGATTATTCTAAATCTAGTAATAGAGATGGATTTTTTTATAACACATTCGTAGAACCAATGTCTAGAGTATTACATTGGTTAGGCCATTCAGTATTTAATGATGATTATGGTATTGCCATCATCGTGTTAGTATTAATTATTCGTATTATCTTATTACCTTTCATGCTTTCAAACTACAAAAATAGTCATATGATGCGTGAAAAAATGAAAGTTGCTAAACCTGAAGTAGATGGCGTACAAGAAAAAGTTAAACGTGCGCGTACTCAGGAAGAAAAAATGGCAGCTAACCAAGAAATGATGGAAGTTTATAAAAAATATGATATCAATCCTATGAAGAGTGCTTTAGGTTGTTTACCTGTACTTATTCAAATGCCAGTCGTAATGGGATTATACTTTGTATTAAGATATCGTATTGGAGGCGGTATTGCTGAACATCCACACTTCTTATGGTTTAACTTAGTACATCCTGATATTTGGATTACTATCATTGCCGGCGTACTTTACTTTATCCAGGCTTGGGTTTCAAGTAAACAAATGCCTCAAGAACAACGTCAAATGACATATATGATGATGATTATTTCACCAATTATGATCATTTGGATTTCATTAAGTTCAGCATCAGCATTAGGCTTATACTGGTCAGTCAGTGCGGCGTTCTTAATTGTCCAAACATTCTTTGCAAACATGCATTATGAAAAGGTTGCAAAAAGAGAAGTTGCGCCAATGATTGAGAAATTTGAAAATAAAAATGACTCAAAAAAAGGCAAAAACACCCAAGTTGTTTCTAAAAACAACAAAAAGAAAAAATAAAGATACTAGCATTTAATATAAAGAGGTTGAACAATTTTTATTGTTCAACCTCTTTTTTAGATACTATTCATTTGAAATATGCCATTCAGTATAAAACTGATTTAAAAATTGTTCCATAAAATCGTGGCGTTGTTGCGCAAGTTCTTTTCCGGTAGAAGTATGCATTAAATCTTTTAACTTTAATAATTTGTCATAAAAATGGCGAATCGCTGATGGAGGTAGTGAAGGAATTGTCTGTGTTGATGGCACGTTGTCGTTTGGTGATTCTGTCCACATCGGCTCAGCGAAATGACCAGCAAATTGAAAGGTTCTAGCAATACCTATCGCACCAATAGCATCTAAGCGATCGGCGTCTCGCACAATTTGACCTTCGATTGATAATTCAACGTTATTATTTTTACCATTGCGGTAACTTAAGTTTTGAATAATATGTAGAATATGATTTTGAGTAGCCTCATCTATTTCTAGTGTTGTCAAAAATTCTAACAATAGTCGAACTGCTTCTTCTTTATTAGTTAACTTATCATCTATCACGTCATGTAGTAGAGCGGCTAATGTAATAGTTAATTCGTCGCCTTGTTGTTCTTGTACTCTGATACGTTGAGCAAGTAGTGTTACTCTTTCCACATGGGCAATGTCATGACCTGAATAATCATCCTTATGAAAGTTTTGCATATATTCTCGTGTTAAAGTAACTATTTGATGGTAATCCATAATAAACTCCTTTTCAAAAAATAAAATAAGAGGCTAGGATACCTAAGCCTCTCTGATATAAAAATTAAAGAATTGGAGAAAGTAATTGAGAAATACCTTCTTTAAATTTAATCCAAGTACTTCGTTTAGCGTAAAGCTCTTTAGTCAAACGATAGGAAACTTTCATGTCTTGGATAAACGCATCTTTTAATTGACGTGCTACTTCATCATCGTAAACAAAAGCATTTACTTCAAAATTTAAAACGAAACTACGATTATCCATGTTTGCAGTTCCTACTGTAGCAATTTCATCATCAATAATCAGTGTCTTAGAATGTAAGAAACCATTATCATATTGATAAATCTTAACGCCTGCATTTAATAAAGAAGCTGCATTCTTTAATGTAGCCCAATACACAAATGGATGGTCGGGCATACTAGGAATCATCAAATTGACTTCTACGCCACCTAATGCTGCAATCTTAATTGCATCAAGGAATGCTTGGTCAGGAATGAAGTAAGGAGATTGAATATAAATTGATTCTCTTGCAGATGAAATCATTTTTAAATAACCATATTTAATTTGTTCCCAATCTTCATCAGGTCCACTTGAAGCAATTTGAACCCCAATAGAGCCACCTGAATCAACATCAGGGAAATAACGGTCATCATATTCAATAAAGTCACGACTTGATTGAGAATTCCAATCTAGAATAAAGCGTAATTGAAGCGCGTTGACTGAGTCACCTTCAAGACGTAAATGCGTATCTCTCCAATACCCAAATTTCTTATCTTTTCCAAGATATTCATCGCCTACATTAAATCCGCCAACGTAACCAATTTTACCGTCAATAATCACGATTTTTCTGTGGTTACGGTTGTTCATTCGTAAATTGATTAGCGGCAGTTTAGAAGGAAAGAACGATTCTACGTGTGCGCCTTTCTCTCTAAAATGTTTGATATCTTTTTTACGTAATGTTCTAGATCCCATATCGTCGTATAACATTTTAACTTCTAAGCCTTCATCAAGTTTTTCTTCAAGCACAGAGAGTATACGACGGCCTAAACCATCACTTTTGAAAATGTAGTACTGAATATGTATATAGTCTTGTGCATTTTTGATATCTTCAATTAATGCCTCAAATTTATCATGGCCATCAGTAAAAATTTTAATACGATTATCTGTCGTTAAAAAGGCTGCATTATTAAATAACAGCATGCGGACCATTTCTTTAAACTTAACGATTTGATGATTGCCTTTTGAAAAATCTTCGCTCTCTAAAGCGTCGATTTGTTCGTCCACAATCATTGCTAGTCCTTTACGATCTTCTTTATTCAATTTGAAAATTTGATCTTTTTGAATTTGACGGCCTAACAATAAGTATAATATGAAGCCGATAATAGGCAGAAATACTAAAACTAGAAGCCATGCCCAAATAGAACCAGCACTGCGACGTTCCATAAAGATAATAACGAACGCGAAAATTAAGTTTAAAAGAAAGGCAGAAATTAAGATAATGTTAATAATCAAAGTTGAATGGGCAAAAGCCATTGAAAAAAGTTCTAACATTTTGTGCCTCCCTTTAAAGTTATCATTCTTGCAAAAAGTATAAGTTTTTTATTACTTTTCTTAATAAGTATTGTATCATGCAGAATTCAAAATGACACAATCAATTTTAAGCTATAAAAGTTAATGCATTTGACGAAAAGTATCATTAAACTATACGATATTATAGAATAAAAGAAAGGGTGAACTACCTTGTCGAGTGAAATGCATGCACACCATTCTGAACAGATGAAATTGAATTTAAAATCAAGGCTCAATCGCATCGAAGGGCAAGTGAGAGCAATCAATCGTATGATTGAAGACGATGTGTATTGTGATGATGTGTTAACTCAAATAAGAGCTACAAGATCAGCACTTAATAGTGTTGCGACGAAATTGTTAGATTATCATATGAAAAGTTGTATCATGGATAAAGTAAACAATGGTGCGCAAGAAGAAGCAATGGAAGAATTATTAGTGACTTTTCAAAAGTTAATGAAAGACTAGGAGAATAAAAAATGGCTAAAAGTACTATAAACATTGAAGGATTAGAAACAAGTGAACAAGCTACTCAATTACAACATCGCTTATCTCAAATGATTGGTGTTAAAGAAGTTGAAGTAAGTGCAGAACACAAATCTGTAGTAATTGAATACGAAACGCCTACAAATTTAAATAGTATCGAAAAAGAAATTTATGATGATGGATTTAAAGTATTAAATTAATTTACGAAGTTTTTAATAAAAAATTAAAAATTATTTTTTAAATTGTGTGGTAAATCTAATTTAATTGGGGTAGTATAACCTTGAAAGTCAAAAAACGAGGTGATTACCAATGAGTAAATCGGATAAGATACAAAATGTAGTCAAATTATTATCATCTTTAGGTGTGAATATTAAAAAAACAAAATCTCGTTTAGACATCATCAACACTTTGCCTACATCATCACAAGTACAACACGAACTAAAATAATTTATACGAAAAGACGCTTAAT
The DNA here is from genome assembly GCF_002902575.1 of Staphylococcus croceilyticus. Lineage (GTDB taxonomy): Bacteria > Bacillota > Bacilli > Staphylococcales > Staphylococcaceae > Staphylococcus > Staphylococcus croceilyticus. Next base: position 28,575 of record NZ_PPRD01000039.1, read on the forward strand.
CATATAACTTTATGATTAAGCGTCTTTAATTTTTTTAGGCTCTATAATAAATCGAACTGATGACTAAAAATCATCAGTCCAATTTTTATGTTTTGAATACAAAAATAGCGCAATTACCTCTATAATTATTAGCTACCACACCA
>NZ_PPRD01000040.1 GCF_002902575.1 Staphylococcus croceilyticus
ATTTAAATTGCCCATCCTTAAGAAAGCCCATCTCTCTCGTTAAGAATTATTAACAAAAGTATTTACTACTTTATTTAGTACTTGCAAAATAAGAAATTCTCAAAATTAAAATTTGAATAAATCTGAAAATTATTTATCTAAAAATGAGGCTTCATTTTTATCATTTATGTAAACAAGTAGGACTTAAAAAAGTAAATACATTTTATTCATTGTAGATTTATGAGATATGCAAGTAAAATCTTGCTATTTTCAAAAACCTTATGCTGATAACAATTCTCAATTAGAAAACGCTTCCATACTTTCTTAAAAAAATAAGCTTTTTGTTAACTTTATTGTAACATTTTTTATATGTTTTTGGGGTATGAGAATAATTCTCATACCCCTTTTTTTGAAATCAATCGCTTTTAAGCGCTTGTTGTAATTTTTTTGCTACTTTTTCAGGGAGGCCTGCCGCTTGTAAATCACTTACACTCGCTTCTTTCATCTTCTTAATTGAACCAAATGTACGTAACAGTTTAGTTTTTCGTTTACTGCCAATACCATCTACTGTATCAAGTACAGATTGCAAACCAGTTTTTTGACGTGTTTGACGATGGAAGGTAATTGCAAATCGATGGACTTCATCTTGAATACGATGAAGTAAGTAAAATGCTTGGCTATTTTTCTTCATTGGTACTACTTCCGCATTTGCGCCGTATAGTAATTCAGATGTTTGGTGTTTATCATTTTTTCTTAAACCAGCGACTGGAATGTCTAAACCTAATTCATTTTCCAAAACATCAATAACGCCTGACATATGTCCCTTACCCCCATCGACGATAATAAGGTCTGGCAAAGGAAGGCCTTCATTCAAGACACGTGTATAACGACGTCGCACGACTTCGCGCATCGATTTATAATCATCTGGACCTTGTACAGTCTTAATCTTATATTTACGATAGCCTTTCTTATCAGGTTTACCATCCACAAATGTAACCATTGCTGAAACGGGATCGACACCTTGAATGTTGGAGTTATCGAAAGCTTCAATACGAATCGGCGTTTGAATGCCCATACGCTCGCCTAATTCTTCAATCGCTTTGACCGTACGTGATTCATCTTTGGCAATTAACTTAAATTTATTATCAAGGGCTACTTCTGCATTATGGCTTGCTAAATCAACCATTTCTTTTTTAGTACCTCTCGCCGGTTGAACAATTTTAGTATCCACTACGGACCGAATAATGTCTTTATCAAGATTTTTCGGAACATGGACTTCTTTAGGTAAAATGTGTTGATTTAAACTATAGAATTGACCTATGAACGTATAAAATTCTTCTTCTTCAGTTTGTTGTATTGGAATCATCGTAGCATCACGTTGAATCATATTACCTTGACGAATAAAGAATACTTGAATACACATCCAACCTTTAGACACGCTATAACCAAAGACGTCTCGAATAGTATTATCCGGAGACATAATTTTTTGTTTTTTAGTTAAATTATGAATATGTTGTATTAAATCTCTATATTCTTTCGCACGTTCAAAATCTAATTTCTCACTTGCATCCATCATACGAGTTTCTAAATTATTTAAAATCGTTTTATCTTCGCCATTTAGAAAATCACTAATTTCTCGTGTCATTTGGGCATATTTTTGTTGGTCAACATCATATACACATGGCCCCATGCATTGCCCAATATGATAATACAAGCATAATTTATCTGGCATATTATCACATTTTCTAAACGGATAAATACGATCTAATAACTTTTTCGTTTCTTGCGCAGAATACGCATTTGGATAAGGTCCAAAATATTTACCAGAACCTTTCTTAACCGTTCTCGTCACGATTAATCTTGGATGCTTCTCTTTTGTGATTTTTATAAATGGATAACTTTTATCATCTTTTAATAAAATATTATAACGCGGTTGATATTGTTTAATTAAATTTAATTCTAATAAAAGCGATTCAGTTTCACTCGAAGTTACTATAAATTCAAAATTTCTAATTTCAGCTACTAAGCGCGTTGTCTTGGCATCATGCGCGCCAGTGAAATATGAGCGTAATCGATTTCTAAGACGTTTCGCTTTACCTACATAAATGACTTGATCATTACGGTCTTTCATGAGATAACAACCTGGTTCAAATGGAACTACGCTCAACTTATCTTTAATCTTATCTTGGTAGTCTGCCATTAATGTCCTCCTTCCTCCTATTTTAAAGGCATATAAAAAAGACGGAGCGATTACATTTAATGTAATGCCCCAGTCTTGATTACTTTATTGTCATTCTTATAGATGTTTGTCTAAAACTTCAGCTAAGTTTTCTTTAGGTTGGAAACCAACTACTTTATCGACTGGTTCGCCGTCTTTAAATACGATTAAAGTTGGGATACTCATTACTTCAAATTTAGCAGCAGTTGAAGGATTTTCATCTACATCTAATTTTAAGATGTCAGCTTTACCGTCATAATCACCTGCTAATTCTTCTAATACAGGTGCAATCATTTTACAAGGTCCACACCAAGTAGCCCAGAAGTCTACTAATTTAACGCCTGATTGAATGTTTTCATCAAAGTTTGAATCCGTTACTTTTACGATTGCCATAATTGCCAATCCTCCTTAAATTTTGAATGATGAGCAAATTATAACAGACTTTAATCGCATCTGCATTGCTCTTGCTCAATTAATCCATTTCTTGTTTTTGAAAAAATTCTACTTACAAATCATTGATTTATTATTTCACTCGCTTTATTGTACGTCAAATAAATAAAAAATCAACTTCCTTGCTTACAAAAAACATTATAAATTATTTGAGCTCAGCTACAGTCACGCCGAAGCCACCTTCACTTGGCATACCACCTCGGAATGATTTCACACTTTTATGTTTCTTCAAGTGATTTTGTACAGCTTTTTGTAAGGCGCCTGTACCTTTACCATGAATAATATATACTTGCTCATAGTTACTTAACACTGCTTGGTCGATATATTGGTCTAATTCGCCGACCGCTTCTTCATAGCGGTAACCTCTTAAGTCTAGTTCTGTTTTAATCGTTTGACGATTTTGTCGCGTTACCATTTTAACTGGTTTTTCTTTTTTCTTCTTCGTTTTTTCTAAATCTTCAATAGGCAATTTCATTTTAATGATACCCATTTGTACAACGGCTTCATCCTCACCAACAAGTTCTAATACTTCACCTTTTTGGCCATAAGATAAAACTTTTACTTCGTCTCCAGCGTGAATTTCATCATATTTTTGTTTTTGAACATTTTGTTTAATGGATTTCGCTTCATATTGATCATCTAATTGTTTTTTCTTATCAATTAATTCGTGTTCTTTAACATCAGCGCCTTTTTTATCTCGCAATTCGCGTAATTCTTTTAAGATGTCGTCTGCTTCTTTTGTTGCTGATTTCACACGTTGATTGGCTTTTTCTTTAGCCTCATCCATTAATCTTTGTTCATAATTTTTGTATTGTTGATACTGTTGCTCAAGGTCATCATGTGTTGTTTTAGCTTCTCTTAATAATCGGTCTAATTCAATACGTTGTTCATCTACACGTTTTGAATTTTTTTCAAGTGATTCTATCATTGAATTAATTTCTTGTTCATCTGTACCAATCATTGTTTTAGCTTTATTGATGATACTCAGTTTGAGACCTAATTTTCTAGAAATATCGAAAGCATTCGAACGACCGGGAACGCCCATCAATAATTTATACGTAGGGCTCAATGTATTCACGTCAAATTCGACGCTGGCATTCATTACACCTTCGCGATTATAACTATAAGCTTTAAGCTCGGGATAATGTGTTGTCGCCATCACTAAAGAGCCAATCTCACGTACATAATCTAGAATACTCATCGCAAGTGCTGCCCCTTCACTAGGGTCCGTACCTGCACCTAATTCATCAAATAAGACTAAGCTATTCTTATCTGTCTCTTTTAAAATTTCAACAATATTCTTCATATGAGAAGAGAAGGTAGATAATGACTGTTCGATAGATTGCTCGTCTCCGATATCGCAATAAACGTTCTCGAAGACACTTAATTGGCTCCCATCCAATGTAGGAATCAGCAAGCCAGATTGTGCCATTACAATGATGAGACCTAGTGTTTTAAGTGTGACTGTTTTACCACCAGTGTTAGGACCTGTAATAATCACCGTTTCAATATCATCAATAAATTCAATAGTATTCGCTACCACAGTTTCTCTATTTAATAAAGGATGATAAGCGTTAGGTAAATAAACCGTTCTTTCTTTATAAAATGTAGGTTTAGTTCCTTTAATTGAACGCGCATAACGTGCTTTAGCCGTTAAGAAATCAATGTGTCCCATTACAGATTCTGCTACTAGACAGCCATCTGCCTCAGCAGCTACTAATCCTGTCAATTCTGTTAAGATACGCTCACGTTCAACCGCTTCATCATTACGTAAACGACTAATTTGATTATTCATCTCTACTATTGAAGACGGCTCAATATATAACGTCTGGCCAGACGCAGATTGGTCATGCACAATCCCTTTAAAGTCTTGGCGATATTCTGCTTTAACCGGGATAACGTTTCGGTCATTACGCACCGTAATAATCGCATCTGATAATTTCTTCTGATTCGCCTGACTCTTCACAATACGGTCTAAATTTTGTCTAATACGTTGGTTCGTGCTCGAAATCTTGCTTCTGATACCTTGCAACTCATAACTTGCATTATCATATAAATCGTACGTATCACATTTCTCATTAATTTCTTGGAAAAGGTCTGAAAGTACTGGCAGTTGGGTCATCTTATCATTCAAGATAGGATATTTAACGACTTCTTCATCTTCTTCAAGTAATTGATTGTAAAATGTCTTAAATTGATTCTGAACTTGAATCAAACGTTTAATCAAATTCAATTCAGAAACATTCAATACCCCGCCAATCGTAGCACGATGAATCAGTGGAGATACTTTAGCTAAACCACTTAAACTAGGCATGCGGTGTTTATTATAAATTTGTGAGATTTCATCTGTTTCATTCATTTGAAACTCTACTGTTTCAAAATCTGTTGCTGGAGACATCTTAGACACTTTTTCACGTCCTAAATCACTCATTGTTTCAGAAGCAACAAATGATTTAATTTTATCAAATTCTAAGACGTCTAATGTTTTTTGTCTCATACAATCCCTCTATTTCTTCAATTTTATATTATTTTCAACTAAATCTTTAAATGCTTCCCTAGACATTGTATTAATGACTCTATCTTTATGGACGAAACCTTTCTGTGCGGTTGCTACACCATATTTCATAAAGTTTAAGTGATCAATATGATGCGCATCCGTATTAATTGTTAATCTGACGTTTGGATACTTTCGTACTATGTCTGCATTTAAATCTAAACGACCTGGGTTAGCATTAATTTCCATAATAGTATTGGTTTCTTCCGCCAATTGCATCAATTGCTCTATATTTGGCTCATAACCTTTACGTCTACCTACAATTCGGCCTGTAGGATGTGCAATATGTCGAACATAAGGATTTCGACATGCACTTTCTAAACGTTTCATAATTTCTTCTTCAGTCTGATTAAAGCTTTGATGAATGGCTGCAATCACATAATCTAATTGTGCTAAAACATCATCATCATAATCTAATGAACCATCTGGTAAAATATCCATTTCAGTACCTGAATAAATATCTATTTCTTTATATTCTTCATTCAGTTTTTTAATTTCTTCATTTTGTCGCAATAATCTTTCTACTTGCAAACCATTTGCTACTCTTAAACTTTTAGAATGGTCAGTAATCGCCATAAACTGGTAACCTTTTTCAATATTGGCTTCGATCATTTCTCGAATTGAAAAAGCACCATCACTATATGTCGTATGCATATGAATGTCGCCATTAATATCATCTAACGTAATAATATTGCTTAAATCTTTATCAAATTCGCTGCCATCTTCGCGTATTGCTGGGTCTATCCATTCACTGCCAAAATGTTGATAAATTTCCGCTTCACTTTGGAATTGTAGAAGCGTGCCATCTTGTTGTTCAATACCATATTCACTGACTTTTTCCTTTTTCGCTTTCGCAAGTTGTCTAATGCGAATATTATGGTCCTTAGAACCCGTAAAGTGTTGTAACGTATGATAGTAAGCAGCAGGTTCGATTAATCTAAAGTCTACACCAACTGTTTCGTCATCATATGTTAATTCAAGCGAAACTTTGGTTTGACCCACAGCCACTTCTTTAACTTTATTCGGAATCTCTAATAATTGTTGTTGCACTCTATCAGGATGGTTTGTGCTGATAATATAATCTAAATCTTTACTCATTTCTTTATAACGACGGAAGCTTCCAGCAACAGAATATTTATCAACGTCTTCTATAGTCTCTAAATATTCACTAATCGTTTTATTTAATTTACGCATTAACCCAATTGGATAACGATCTTTTTTAGCACCTAATGCTTTCACAGCTTCTAAAATGTTCTGTTCCGTCTTTTTAGCAAAACCGCTTAATTCACTTACTTTGCCATTTTCACATGCGGCTTGAAGACTTTCTTTATCTGTAATATTAAGCTCTTTGTACAGTTTCGCTATTTTTTTACTACCTAAACCTTGAATTTTCATTAATGGAATTAATCCTTCAGGTACAACTTGTTGAAGTTCATATAAGGTAGATGATTCTCCTGTATTATGATATTCATTGATAACGTCCCCTACGCCTTTACCAATACCTTTTAATTCTGTCACATCTTCAATTTCGTCTAACGTACGCTCATCGATTTCTAAACTTTGTGCTGCCTTTCTATATGCAGAAACTTTAAATGTATTTTCTCCATTTAATTCCATATATATGGCTATTTTTTCTAATAATTGAATTACATCTTTTTTAGTCACTACACTCACTCCATAAAAAGAAGACCAGGACATTTAACATAGTCTTATTGTCCTGACCTCATATCAGTTTTGTTTTATTATAAGTTTAAAATATAGGACGATAACCATGGCGTGTGAAATAAAATGCCACTTCCTATTATTGAATGCGATAAACTTTGTTGTAGCCAGTCAACTGGATATAATGCTACGATGTATAGCCCCAGTTGAAGCAAAATGATAGCCATTACTGGGCTAATTACACAACCCAATATTCTACTTATTAATACGATATTTTGATACGTCACTATATTATCAAAAGTTACAATAATAAGATATAAAAGCAACTTGCTAATAAACATAATTAAAATAAAAGCGAAGATGGTATCAAAACGTTGTTGTAAATCGTTAAAGTGAAATGCATATGCCGTATCGTAAGCGATTGTCTTGGGAAAAGGTATAAACACAATAAGTTGTTTAGCTATAGAACGATAAAAATGATGCGCAATAATTAATGAGACTATCGTTGCTAATAAATGCAAACTACTGAGCCAAATGCCCCTTCTAAACCCCATCACAATATAATAAATGATGATAAGTACAACAATGACATCAATTAGCATCTAATCTTCTCGATGTTTTAATTGTTGAATTTCTTGACGGAGCTTACGATTTTCCTCTTCTAATTTAACTTTCTCATGCATAATATTTACTGCGGTTAAAATAGATTTTCTTGTTGTATCTAGCCCAGATGATTTTCGTCCCATTTCTTTTAATTTTTCATCAACTAAATGTGCCACGTAACGAATATGTTCCGGACTGTCTTCACCGATAATAGTATAATTTTGATCATTAATTGAAACATTAATACGATTTTTAAATTCTCCCATAACCTCAACTCCTGACGTATTTAAATTATTCTAAATCCTATCATGGATAGTTATATAGAAATTACAAACTCTCTTAATTAGTAAATAATCACAATATATTATACATGAGCATACCCTTATTTGTAAGTGGCTAGATACTATACTTTTACTTCTAAGTCTTTTAACGTTATCTCTTACTCTAACTAATATATATGTTATCATTATGTAGGTTTTAACAGTATTTTTGAAAAGTGAGGTCAAGCATCGTAATGGCTAACGTCGTTCATAAATTAACAGAACAAGAGATTCAACAATTGATGCAACAAGTATCATTTGAAACCTCTCAATTACCTAATGGTATGAAAGCACGTATAAAGTATAATCAAACAACGATTAATATATATAACTCTGGAAAAGTCATGTTTCAAGGCAAACAGGCTGAAACGGTAGCTCAACAATTATTACCTAGTCATAGTACTGACTCGAAAGCAACTACGTCTAAGGCTAAGCAAACTCCGACACCTACTATTTCATACAATCAGTATAACTGCATTGGCAGTGATGAAGCGGGTAGTGGCGATTACTTTGGACCACTGACTGTATGTGCTGCTTACGTTTCAAAAGAGCATGTACAAATTTTAAAAACATTAGGCGTCGATGATTCGAAAAAATTAACCGATCCTAAAATTGTAGAATTAGCAGAACAACTGATTACCTTCCTGCCTCATTCATTACTAACACTTGATAATATTAAATATAATGAAAGACAAGCTTTAGGTTGGTCTCAAGTTAAAATGAAAGCTGTATTACATAATGAAGCAATTAAAAATGTGACTCAAAAAATTTCTACTGATGAATTAGAATATATTGTGATTGACCAATTTGCAGAGCGTGGCGTATATCAACGTTATGCCTTAAGTGCACTGCCTTTTCCAAAAAAAACAAAATTTGAAACAAAAGGTGAATCAAAATCTTTAGCTATTGCTGCAGCAAGCATTATCTCTAGATATGCGTTTGTGAAGCATATGGATTATATTGCCAAAACAATGCGCTGTGACATTCCAAAAGGTGCTAGTAATAAAGTGGATTTAGCAGCCGCTCGCATTATTGAACAACACGGCATTGCTAAATTAGATAGTATTTCTAAAAAACATTTCAAAAACCGAGAAAAAGCACAAACTCTAGTTACTAAAAAATATAATTAAAGTATAAAAGGGAGCGGGACAGAAATTAAAATAATTTCGTCGTCCCGCCCCGGCAAGGATGACTAGATTCGAAAAAAGCTTGATTTAAGCGCCTTTTCAAATCAGTCAGCTACTGCCAAATGTGAAATAAGCCTGGGACATTATTAAATGTCCCAGGCTCTAAATTTATATTTCTAAAAGTAGTTCTTAAATGGATGATCAAATTACTACTTTCTCGAGCGTCACACAACGTCATTTGCTTCTCATTTTTTACTTCCCTAAACTTACGTTCACTTTAATTTATTAAATGAAATGATAAAGTAATTAATTGTGATTTTTAAATAGCTAAGTTAAATTAAATATTTTAAATTTTAATACGGAATTTTCCATAATATCAGTAATGTAATCTCATATAGTAAATTATAATGAAGTTAAGAATTATAGCATTGTGTTAGAAATTTTAAAGATTATCAATATATGCACTTATGTACAAAAAACTAACATAGCAATCTTTATGAATAAGTTATTTAACATAAGAATTTTAATTGTTTACACACTTACACATGTCGTTCTAAGATAGATAACGAAACGTAGTTGCGTAGACTCCTAGGGGAGCAGTGCCAGTCGAAGACCGAGGCTGAGACGGCACCCCTGGAACGCGTAGCAACTTAAGTGAGTGAACATCTATCTAAGAACGACTTTACAAGAATACAGGCACGAGCCTTTCCCACTGGATAGCGAAATAACTTAAGCAAGTGAACATCTATCTTAGAACTCATTGAAAAAGTATATAAAAACTGTCGGCAAAGTTGGAAACTTTGTCGACAGTCTTTATATTATAATCTTTAAATTGATTATCTAATTGTAGCACCTTGTGCTTGTAATGCTTCTAAAACCTTATCATGAACTTTTGATACGCGTTCGTCTGTTAATGTATCTTCTGTATCTAAATAATTTAATCGAATGGCAACTGATTTTTTACCTTCTTCTAAATGCTCACCTTCGTAAACATCAAATACTAATGTACTTTGAAGAATATCTTCACCATTGTCATGAATAATTTGTTTCAATTCTGATGAAGGCACATCACTATTTACTTCAAGGGCAATATCACGTGTTACACCAGGGAATCTAGGAATAGGTTCATAATTAATATAACCTACCGCCACTTGCATAATCGCATCATAATTCAATTCAAACACATACGTACGTTTTAAATCATTATCTGCTGCGACTTGAGGATGTAATTCACCAATAAAGCCGATTTCTTTACCTTCTAATGAAATAATTGCAGTACGTCCTGGGTGTAAACCATTAATTTCTCCAGCTTTATAACTAAATTCTAAATTAAGTTTTTCAGCCACACGGTCTACTACACCTTTTGCAATAAAGAAGTCAATTTCTTCTTTCTTACCTTGCCAAGTATTCACTACATATTCGCCAGTTAAAATACCACTTAAGTATTCTACTTCATCAGGAAGTTCGCCTTCACCGTTGCCAAAGAATACACGACCTACTTCATATAATCTAACGTCTTTGTTTTTACGTGCAACATTGTAAGCAGCCGCTTCAATTAAATGTGGTAATAAACTTTGACGTAACGTAGAATGAGCTTCACTCATTGGCATTAATAAACTAATCGTTGGGCGTTCTTGTAACGCGAAGTCTTTCGCATGGTCTTTCGAAACTAATGAATACGTAATTGCTTGGTTTAATCCAGCACCTTCAAGTGTTTCTTTAACTGTACGTGTTTTATGTTGACGATCAGTTAATTCCCCACTTGTTACTTCACCGAATACTGGTAATGATGAAGGAATTTCATCGTAACCATAAATACGTGCAACTTCTTCAATTAAGTCTTCTTTAATCGTAATATCTTTACGGCGTGATGGTACATTGACTGTTAATGTTTTACCATTTTGTTGTGTTTCAAAGCCTAATTGTTCAAAGATCGCTTTGATTTCGTCACTAGATAACTCAAAACCAATTGTTTTATTTACTTTTTCAGCTGTAATATCAATCGGTGTCACAAATGAACCTAAATCTCCTGAAGCTACTCTATCTTGTAGCACTTCACCAGATGCATATGTTTGTAATAAATAACATGCTCTGTCTACTGCTTCATCGACAAATTCTGTTGCGATACCCTTTTCAAAACGGCTAGAAGATTCACTACGTAAATTTAAGCGACGTGATGTGTGACGGATTGATACTGGATCAAAGATTGCACCTTCTACAACAACGTTAGTAGTTTGTTCAGTTACTTCTGAAAAGTCTCCACCCATTACGCCAGCTAATGCGATAGGTTCTTTACCATTTGAAATTACGATATCAGTATCCACTAACGTACGTTCAGTATTATCTAATGTCGACATTGTTTCTTTATCTTTAGCTTGACGTACGACAATTTCTTTAGAACCAATATGGTCTTGATCGAACATGTGTAATGGTTGACCGTATTCTAATAATACATAGTTTGAAATATCAACAACATTATTAATTGGGCGAATTCCTGCTTTTATAAGACGCGCTTGCATCCAAATTGGAGATGGCGCAATCGTAACGTTTTTAACCACTCGTGCGCTGTAGTATGGAACCTTTTCAGGATTATCAATAGTCACTGATAATTCATTAGATGCAGATTCTGATGTTTCGTTACTTTGCGTTTCTGGCTTCGCCATTTCAGTTTGATATAAAGCTGCTACTTCATAAGCAGTACCTACCATACTTAATGCATCTGCACGGTTAGGTGTTAAATCAAACTCCATCACTTGATCGTTTAAATAAAGTGCTGTTAGTGCATCAGTTCCCGGCTCAACTTCAGTTGGGAAGACGAAGATACCGTTCTCATAAGCTTTAGGTACGACATTACTTGAAATACCAATTTCCTGTAATGAACAAATCATCCCTTCTGAACGTTCACCACGTAATTTGGCGCGTTTAATCTTGATACCGCCTGGTAAACGGCCGCCTACTTTGGCAACAATGACATGTTGGCCGGCATCTACATTAGGTGCGCCACAAACGATTTGAACTGCTTCTTCTTCACCAATATCTACTTGGCAAATATTTAATTTGTCAGCGTCAGGATGTTTCTCTTTAGATTGTACATAGCCTACTACTAAATTTTTAATATCTTTTGTGTAGTCGACCATATCATCAACTTCAATACCTGTACGTGTAATACGTTCTGCTAAGTCTTCTACTGAAACGCCAGCGTCTACGTAATCTTTTAACCATTCATTTGAAATCAACATTATGCTTCACCTCTATCTTCAACAGCTTTAAATTGATCAAGGAATCGAACGTCATTAGTATAGAAATGACGGATATCTTCAATACCATATTTCAACATTGCGATACGGTCAGGACCCATACCAAATGCGAAACCAGAATATTCATTTGAATCGAAACCGGCCATTTCAAGTACGTTTGGATGTACCATACCAGCACCTAAGATTTCAATCCAACCTGTGTGTTTACATACGTTACAGCCTTTACCTTTACATTTGAAACAAGATACGTCTACTTCTACTGATGGTTCAGTGAATGGGAAGTAACTTGGGCGTAAGCGAATTTCACGATCTGCACCGAATAATTTTTTCGCTACTAATTCTAACGTACCTTTTAAGTCGCTCATTTTAATATTTTTATCAACAACTAAGCCTTCAATTTGTGTGAATTGGTGACTATGTGTCGCATCATCTGAATCACGACGATACACTTTACCAGGACAAATAATTTTTACTGGACCTTGGCCATTACGTTTTTCCATTGTACGCGCTTGTACTGGAGATGTATGGGTACGCATTAAAATTTCATCAGTGATATAGAAACTATCTTGCATATCACGTGCTGGATGAGATTTTGGTAAGTTCAATGCTTCAAAGTTGTAGTAATCTTGTTCTACTTCATAACCATCAACAATTTCATAACCTAAACCTAAGAATAAATCTTCAATTTCTTCAACTGTTCTTGTTAAAGGATGTTTAGAACCAATGCTAATTTGACGACTTGGTAAAGTCACATCAATTGTTTCTTCTGCTAATTGTTGATTTAATTTTTCAGTTTTTAAAAGTTGTTGCTTTTCATCTAATTCACTTTGAATTGTTTGACGTAATTCATTCACTTTTTGTCCGTAAGCAGGTTTTTCTTCATTAGGTAAATCTTTCATGTTTTTCATTAAGCCACTTACTGAGCCTTTTTTACCTAAATATTCAACTTTAACATCTTGTAATTCACGTTCATTTTGAGCTTCATTAATATCCACAAGGGCTTGTTGTTTTAATTCTGCCATTGAATCGTTTTGAGTCATATTACAGACACCTCACGCTTTCTATTTTTTAAAATTTAATACAAAAAAAGACTTTCCTCCCTATATGCTGGGACGAAAGTCTTTCCGTGGTACCACCCAAATTTATGTCTTTATAAAGCATAACTATGCTCTATACTTTATGTGACATACACTTGTTTAACGTTGTTAACGAAGACGTACTCCGACTTAAATCTCTTTAAGTAACCAAAAAGATGAAAGCAATTAACGAGAATTGGAGTAAGTTACAGTCACGCTCACTCTCCCTGGGCAATTCTCTTTGTTAATTAAAGTCTTTTTATCGGTTAATCATTCAATTTTATATGTTAAATTATTTATCTGAAAAATTATTTACATCTAAGTATAGCCGATTTTAAATCGTATGGTCAACCTTTCAAATGGTAAAGTAAAATACTTCCTGCAATAGCTACATTTAAGCTTTCTGCTTTACCGTAAATTGGGATAATTAGATTTTGAGATGTTTGTTCTAACAGTGCTTTATTAACCCCTTCGCCCTCATTACCTAATAGTAAGGCAAAACTTTCTTGTGAAGACACTTCTTTAAATGGGACTGCATTTTCAAGAGCTGTACCGTAAACTGGGCCATCAAATTGGTCGATAAATGCCTTTAAATCTTCACTAATAACTGGGATATGGAAGACACTGCCTTGGCTAGAACGTAATACTTTATCTTGATATGGATCCGCTGTACCTTTCTCCATCACAATTAAATCAATACCAGCAGCGTCAGCCGTACGTATCAATGTACCTAAGTTACCTGGGTCTTGAATGCGGTCGATAAGCAACACTTGTTTAGCTTGAGTAATATCATATTCTGGCTTCTCAATGATTGCAAAAAAGCCTTGAGGCGTAATTGTACCTGATAAGGATTCAGCCACTTTCATATTAATTTCGTATGTTTCTTCTGCATAATCTAAAAGCGCATTATCCGTTCTCTCTGGCTCGATGACAAATAATTGTTTAATCGTGATACCGCTTTGGTAAGCTTCTTCAATTAGATGTATACCTTCGATTATCGCTTGGCCTGTTTTATCGCGCTCACGCTTCTTTTTTAACTTATTTGCATTTTTAATTTTACTATTTTGCGCTGACGTAATTTGTTCCATATTGTAATCTCCATTTTTAAGAGTGATTTATTAACCTTTATCTATATTGTAAGTTATCATTTCTCTTATTTAAATAAAAATGAGCCTGTCACATTAAAAAATGTCACAGACTCATTCAACCATAGTATTAGTCGATTATTTAGAAACGACTTCTTCACCGTTGTAAGAACCACAGTTTTTACATACGCGGTGAGATAATTTGTATTCGCCACAGCTTGGGCATTCAGTCATACCAGGTACTGAAATTTTGAAGTGCGTACGACGTTTGTTTTTTCTAGTTTTAGACGTTCTTCTTTTTGGTACTGCCATGATATATCCTCCTTAATATTGAAACACGAAATCTTAAGTGTTTAGGTCATTAAATTATTATACAATAATTTGAAACAACCTGCTATTACTCTTTATCATATAATTGTTGTAATTTTTGAAGCCTAGGATCAACTTGTTTAGTCTGGGATTCGTCATTGTCTTTCTCTTTTTCAAGTTCGATCATTTGATCTTCGTCAATAACTTCCCAACCATTACCTTCTGTAAGCATTTGATCACTATTCTCAGAAAATGCTCGCATTGGCTTCTCAATGATAACCAATTCTTCAACAATGCTTCGGACATTAATCATACCATCAGTAGCAAGATGATAATGTTCATCTTCTTCTACCTCTTCATCGGTATAATTATCATAACCTTCTAAATCAAATATTTCAGATGTACGCACGTCTAAAGGAACTTCAACTGGTACTAATGTACGTGCACAAGGCATAGTGTATGTTCCTGTTACATGCAAATCTGCAATAACTTCATTTGATTTAACGGATAATTCCCCTTCAACATTGATTTCTGATAAATCGATCAAACCTAAGGGTTCTATTAAATGTTCAAAATTAGCCGTTTGATTAAACTCAAATGGCTTACCTTGATATTTTCTTAATTGCGTTATTGACCATTTCATATGGCTTCACCTCTAACAAACACAAAATTTATTTTAACTTTACTAGTATAAGTTGTCAAGATTTTTTCTTAACAACCTATCATCTGTTACAATACTAATAATGAATACTGAAAGGACGAAATGCAAATGAAAAGTGTTGGACTCATTACTGAATATAACCCATTTCATAATGGTCATTTATATCATGCCCGACAAGCGAAGATTCAGTCCAATGCTGACGTAAGCATTGCTATTATGAGTGGCAATTTTGTTATGCGAGGCGAACCTGCATTTTACAATAAATTTGTCCGCACTCAAATGGCACTTTTAGGCGTTGACCTTGTAGTAGAATTACCTGCTATTGCTACCCTTTCTTCAAGTGATTATTTCGCTCAATCAGGCATTAAAGTTGCTGATTACTTAGACATAGACGCTATTGCTTTCGGTAGTGAAATTGCCGATATTACCCGTCTTGAAAATGTAGCAACAAATATTATTGAATTAGAACAGTCGCCACATTTTCAAAAATTAATAAAAGAAGGCAACAGTTACGCTAAAATTATGCATGAATTAATTGAAGACCAAGATATACTACAATCGCCGAATAATATATTAAGCGTAGCATATTTAAAGGCTATCTCTCAATTTGCCCCCACGATTCAAGGCATAGCCATTCAGCGTTTATCTTCAGCGCATCATGATAAAACTATTAAAAATGAGACGTTTGCGAGTGGCTCATCTATTCGACAATCTATATTAAATGATGAGAATAATTGGAAAACTGTTGTACCTTCAGAAATTAAAGATTTGTATGACAAACCTCACCTATTAAAAGAAGATACATTTCAAATGATTAAATATAATCTATTAAGTCGGTCTGCCGAAGAATTATCTACAATTTATACCATGTCAGAAGGATTAGAACACCGCTTAAAAGCGCATATACAAGAAGCGCATCATTTCGAAAAATTTATGTCTTTAATCAAAACGAAACGCTTTACTTATACGCATTTACAACGCGTACTCATGCAAATATTACTTAACATCACTAAAGACGATTATGATAGTGAAATTAATAGCATACGAATATTAGGCATGAATCCAACTGGACAACAGTATTTAAAATATTTAAAATCTCAATTTCCGGAAAGACAATACATTACTAATGTAAATAAAAAAACTGCTCATTTATTTAAAAATGAAATTAAGGCAACTCAAATTTATAATTTACTTTCTGGACAAACTGCTCACGATTTTAACACACCTGTCATTAGACGAAAATAAGAGCGAGACTTCGAAATCGAAATTACTGATACTTAATAGAATTTCGTTGTTTCGCTCTTTTATAAATGAAATAGTTATATTTATTTATTAAATTTTTCCTTCAATGCTTTTTCTACATTTGGCGGTACAAAGTCTGAAATATCAGCTTTATATTGTGCTACTTCTTTCACAACACTTGAGCTAATAAATGAATAATTTGTACTTGTCATCATGTACATTGTTTCTACTTTATTATTTAATTTTTTATTCATTGAAGTTAAACGCAACTCATATTCAAAGTCGCTAACAGCTCTTAAACCACGAATAATTGTTTGAGCTCCAATTTGATCACAGAAATCTACTAATAATCCATTGAAATTATGTACCTCTACATTAGATAAATGTTTTACAGATTCACGAATTAAAGCCATGCGTTCTTCAACACTAAATGTGCCTGCTTTACTGCTATTTTTCAACACACAAACATGTAATTCATCAAATCGTTCTGCACTTCTTTCAATGATATCTAAGTGACCATTTGTAATTGGATCGAAACTACCCGGGATGACCGCTTTTGTTTTAGCCATTTTGTTCTCCTTTTTCTAGTAACAAAGTATCTGTTAACCCATAGTGATATTGCTTAATCACTTGGAAGTCTTTGGTGTCGATATCTTCTTGGTTGCTAAACTCACAAATGATGATACCACTTTCTTTTAATAAATCAAACTCTGCAATTTGTTCTAACGCTTTATCAATTAATCCTTTATTGTAAGGCGGATCTAAGAAGATATAATCAAATTGAATGTCACGTTTGTTTAATGCTTTTAACGCACGGTCTGCATTATTCTTATAAACTTCTGCTTGCTCCGTTAAATTAAGTTGTTTTAAATTCGCTTGAATCACTTTAACCGCTTTAAAGTTTTGATCTACAAAGATGACTTTCTCCATGCCACGAGATAGTCCTTCAATACCTAGAGCGCCACTTCCAGCAAACAAGTCCAGTCCTAGACCATGAACATCGTGTAAACTGTTAAAGATTCCTTCTTTGACTTTATCCATTGTCGGACGAGTATTACGTCCCTCTAAACTTTCTAACGGTTTACTTTTATGCTTACCCGCAATAACTCTCATTCTGACTTACACTTCCATTTCCTTAAGTTATTTAATATAATTTGTCTTGAAAAAGGAGAATGATCACGCTATGAAACAATCATTTATCGTCTTAGGCGAAGGACTTACAGATTTATTCGAGTTTTTAACAATAATTGAATACAATCACACTCGAATAGACAAAATTGTCTATTTCCACTCACCTCAAACATCTAAGCAATTATCTTCTGTTGCTATCATCATGCAACCGACTGCTGGTCAACATTTCCAAGCCATGTACATCATGCTCAATGCTTTGAAATATCCTTACCCAGACCATAATAAAAAGTTTCAACTTATCAATGCACACGCTAACAAATATAACATACCTGTGTTAGATATTGACGTACAACCGCCAGAAGCTTTCCACTCCCACGATTTATACTTTAAATATTTAATTAGCGTACTAAGATTACAAAATTGGATACCACCTATGCAATAACTATGCAAAAGCTTAAAAGAGTATATGAAGTGACATCTCAATTATAAAGTGAATATTATTTACAATTTTAATCTTTATAACATTTCATGTTTCTCTTTTTCATACGTTTTTTTCAAATATTTATAAGGTGACCCATCAATGTTGAGCACATATTTTAATTTCATTAATTTATGAACAACTGCATCTGCATCTTGTTCATTGACATATAATACAACATACTTACGTTGCTTATTTGTATAAACAATGTGTCCATATTTGCGAATTTGACGTTCATGTTTAATATGTTTTAAATAAACAATTAAACTGACTCTCGAAACTAATTCCATATCATACTCACTCCAATTTTTATGCATATTAACTATACCACGACTAAATATTTTATAAAATATTTAATACAGTTCATTTCACTGTATTTATCAACGTGGCTTTAGAACATCGCTTTACTTTTGCATGTGAATAATTTTTGGTACGCTAAGTGCAATAACCTATAGGAGGAACGACTTATGACAAATAAGAAGAGATGGGCTTTAAATTTAAGTTTAGCAAGCGCTGGTTTGTTAGGCAGTCTATTATTCATTAATAAAAATAAAGACGTCGAAACGAAGAAGCAAATTCCAAAGTTCTTTGATGGTCAAGCGCCATATATCTTTGCACATCGAGGCGGTATGGCTGTACGTCCAGAACAAACGCAATTAGCCTTTGATAACGCAGTAGCTCATGGTTTAGATGGCTTTGAAACTGATGTTCGACTTACTAAAGATGAAGAATTAATTGTCTTTCATGACGCTACAGTTGACCGCACTACAAACGGTTCTGGAAAAGTCAGTGAGCACACGCTAGCAGAATTAAAACGTTTAGATGCAGGTTATCACTTTACCGATATTAATGGCACGCATCCTTATCGTGGCCATGAACACGCAAAAATTTTAACGTTCGATGAATTATTAACTATGTATCCTAAAATGTATATCAATGTAGATTTGAAAGACGCGCCTAATAGTTACGAAGGCTCTGTGGCACCAAATAAAATGTACGAAATTATTGTTAAAAATAATGCACAAAATCGTGTTCTTGTAACAAGTTTCCATAAAGCACAAAATGATCGCTTTAGAGCAATTAGTAACAATGATGTTGCAATCGGAGCAAGCCAACAAGAAGTTGCTGAAGGTTTTGTAAAATTTAACACAGGTTTAGGTCATACTTACCAACCTGTCGCTGATACTTTCCAAATGCCATTAAAATTCAAAGGCATTCCTTTAACGTCACAACGTTTCATTCAATGGCTTAATTTATTAAATATTGTTCCAGGTTATTACGGTGTAAATAGTGCGGATTTAATGGCCGATTTACATGCCAAAGGCGCTCATACACTTGTTACAGATCGTCCAGACCTAGGTAAACAATTTAAAACTTCTTTAACGAATACTACTAAATAATTTAGAGTTTAAGAAAAGTGAGGTATTGAAGATGTTATGCTACATCTTCAATACCTCACTTTTTATATTATAAGCTACAATTGCATGTGCCTCCTGTGGCACATCCATTATGATCCGTTTTAAAGAAAGGATTACCAGCTTCAATTTTCACATTTTCAGAAACAGAAAAAGCAATCTTACTTACCACTTCATCAATTAAATTTTGTAAAGCGACTTCTTTAGATTTATAATCCATAACCACAGGTAACATTTCGTAAGCCCGTTTACGCCGGCGCGTATCCATCATTACATGTTGATAATCTGGATGATACTTTCCAAATCGCATCACTTCATCATATTTCATTTTAGATTTCAAAAAGGCTTGATACATTAAATGCGCCTCATCATCATGATTTAGTCTTTCTTGAGCTTCTCTAAAATCATGATAAAGCTGAGATTGCACAATCATGTCTGATAATGCATCTATATCATCTAAAATCGACATTGTTTCTTCAGTGTACATAATTAAATAAGCCTCCTTTCCAAAAATTTTCTATAAAAACTCTATACTATTTCTCAACAAAGATAAGTGAATAATAATTTTTCATTACTTCTCCACCCATTTCGTCATATTTCGTATTTAATATTCTTGAACGGTGTATATCTGAATTCATCCAACTATGAATAAGCGTTGGCACATCATCAAAGTCATAACCTACGTTTTGGCTAGTTGATTTAAAATCAATCCCCTCATTATCAAGTTGACTTTTCAATGCTTCTTCAGTGAACTCGACATCCTCTTTACTTGTCGCTTCATATAAATTCATAGCGGCAATATGCGCAATATCTGAATTAATGGCTAAAGGTTTAATATGTTTTAATTTACGCATTTCATTTGTAATTTCGTATAACGTCATCAGTTGATTTGGATTTTGTTCATACGGCAACTTACTTGTATTGTCTTCGTTTAACTCGCCACTATCTTCATTAGATTCAGTGTTGTCTTCCTCACTAGCTAATTGATACGGTTTTAAGAAAGCTAAGGCTTCTTTATCCAAATAACGAACACCCATAATACGATTTGATTGTTGATCCACATAGATTTGTGCATAAATCTTACCATATTTAATTAAAGCTTGCGTTTTAATATCTTCATCCGACAATTCAAAGTTATATTCCTTGCCATTAACTTTAAATGAAGGGTCTGGATTGATACTTGTATTTTCGAAAATGTGAGAGGCACTTTCATTGATTTTTAAAGAGTCAATTTTAGCCTTTTGACCAGTAGCATAAACAGATTTAATTTTATCGTTTTTCGTAGACACTATGTAATATTGTTGCTCTCTTTTAAAAATATAATTTGTATAATTATTTTTAAAAGGATAAACACGATTAGCTTGACCAAACTTGTTTGTGAGGTAATGAATATCTTGGCCAATCCATGTTCCTACTCCTTCTTTAGGTGCTGGGTTTTCAGTTTCCGTTTGTGAATGAGGCGTTTGTTCTGTACGATTCGTCGTTGTAGATTTATTAGGATTTTCTAATACATCAAATTTTAACCTTGGTGAGTAAAATAAATATATTAAAAAAACAACTAAAAATATCACGCCTAAAACTTTAATAATTAATTTTGCCATCTTTCACCCACCTATTTTGAATTATATCTATTGTACAAAATATCTATTTTAACAATCAAGATATCTATATCACACTTAAAACTGAAAATACTCAAAGTAGTTTATACCTATTTTCAAAACATATTAAACACTATTAGATTAATATGTTTTAAAAATCATCATCATTTTAACTACTTAACAATATATTTTTAACCTAAACACTATATTCTATAAAAAAACCCTTCAAAGTTTTCGTTTTTCAACGTCTACTTTGAAGGGTCCATATTAATTTATAAGCCAAGTGTTGCTTTAATTACTGAAGTTGTTTCCCCACCTGGATAAAAGACATAAAGTAATAAGTACACAACCACGCCAGTAATGGCTGTAAAGAACCAGATAACTGACGCTGCAGGTCCTACTTTTCTATGCCAATTAAATTTATCCTTAAATGCAGTGATGATTTGTAGTAAGCCTAATACACCACCAATTGTAGCAAGGTTAATGTGGAATATTAAGAAAATTTTATAATACGTTCTTACAGAATCAGGTCCACCAAAATCGGTATTTCCTAAGAATATTGTTCGCGTGGCGTAAATAATAAAGAACGTTAATGCAAAGCCTGCTGCCCATAGCATTGTTTTCTTGTGCTTATCAATATGACGATGCCAGATTTGCCACCAGCCGATTGCCACGAGAATAGCACTAATAACAATACAACTTGTACTAATCGTTGGTAGAATTGGTAAATTCATAAGTTTCATCCTTATTTACTTTAATTATTTTAAATCATTTTAATTAACGAAACGACCACAACTAAAACAAAAAAGATTACTAAATAATTTAATGAATAAATAAACATTTTTGTTGCCCATTTAGTTTGATCAGTATTTTTCTTAAATGTTGTTAGGCCAACGTAAATCCAACCTAAATTTAATAATGTCGCTAATACGACAAATGTAGTACCTAAACTTGATAATAAGAATGGTAATGGAAGTAATAAAACTAACCAAATAAACATGCTTACTCTCGTACGTTTAAAACCTTTAACTGATGGTAACATTGGAATGTTAGCTAATGAATATTCATCACTACGTTTAATTGCTAATGCATAGAAATGAATGGGTTGCCAACAAAAAACAACCAAGAATAATGCAACAGCAGCTAAACTGATATTTCCATCAATTGCAACCCAACCAATTAATGGTGGTACGGCTCCTGGGAAACTTCCCACTACTGTGTTCCAAGTTGTATGTCTTTTAGACCATATAGAATAATAAGACACATAACCTACGATGCCGATAAGGCCTAATACGCCTGATGGTACATTTAATAAGAATAAGCAAGCCTCTCCTACTAACATCATACCGAAACTTAATAATAATAAGTGTTTATCTGAAATTCTATCATTTACTGTCGGTCTATTTTGCTTACTTGGCATAATACTATCGATATCTTGATCATAGTAATTATTTAATGCACAAGCGCCACCCATAATTAATGTTGAACCAATCAACATTAAGAGAATTTGAGGTATTGACGATAGGAAGGAATGATTTGTCATCACAACCGCCAACCAAGCACCAGCAAATGCCGGAATTAAATTACCTTGAACTAAACCCATTTTAATAATTTGCTGTAATTCTTTAAAACTCACACGGTCCGAGTGTTGTGATAAAGTTTGTTCTTTACTCATGGTCCCCCTCCTTAAATTTTCCATATAGTACTATGATATAGTAATTATTAATAATTGACTAGTTTATATGAAATTAAATTGTGACACTTTAACGACATTGTATGTGAGCAATTTTTTGTTATCCTGTAATGTTGTATAATTGGTTTGATATTACAAATCCAAAAATATAGACATTAAATCAGGCTATGTTATCGTATATTGATTAGCATTGAAATTCCTGAATTAATGATGGGGTGTTTAACATTGTTTAATAAACGAAACCTTAAATGGTTATCAGTATTAGCCACAATTATTATGGCAATGGTGCAACTTGGTGGTGCACTGGTAACTAAGACAGGTTCTGAAGATGGTTGTGGATCTTCATGGCCACTATGTCATGGTGCCTTACTTCCTCAGAACTTGCCAATCGCTACTATTATAGAATTAAGCCATCGTGCTGTATCCGGCATATCATTAATTATAGTTCTATGGCTTGCCATAACGGCTTGGAAAAGAATCGGGTATATCAAAGAAGTTAAACCATTGGCAGTTATAAGTGTTGCCTTTTTATTAGTGCAAGCATTAATTGGCGCAGCTGCAGTAATTTGGCAACAAAACTCCTATGTTTTAGCGCTTCATTTCGGCATCTCACTTATAAGCTTCTCTTCTGTATTCGTTTTAATGCTCATTATTTTCGAAGTAGATAAGAAATATGAAGCCGATGAACTATTCATTAAAAAGCCATTAAGAAGACTTACATGGATAATGACAGTAATCGTTTATCTAACGATTTATACAGGGGCATTAGTTAGACATGCGAAAGCAAGTTTAGCATATGGTGCATGGCCATTACCTTTTGATGATATTATTCCGCATACTGAACAAGACTGGGTTCAATTCGCTCATCGTGGTATGGCATTTATCACTTTCTTCTGGATTATGATTACTTTTATTCATGCAGTGAAAAATTATTCAGAGAACCGTACAATTAGATATGGTTATACAGCTGCATTTATTTTAATCATTATCCAAGTTATTACTGGTGCACTTTCAGTTATAACGCATGTTAATTTAATTATCGCATTAATCCATGCATTATGTATCACTATTTTATTTGGTTTAATTGCTTACTTTATTTTACTCATGCTTCGATCAATTAGAAGCGATCGTCGAATTAAATAACATAGAAAGCCTTGGACATTATTATTAAATGTCCAAGGCTTCTTTTATATTTAGGCAATAGCTAACTGAATTGAAAAAGCTTGTACCAAGCTTTTTTCAATTCTAGTTACCCTTGCCCGAGAGTGGGGCCCCAACATAAAGACTTTCGAAAAAGAAAGTCTATGGCCAACACGTAGAATTTTCTTAAGAAATTCTACAAACAAAGCCAGTTGGGTTGGATGACGAAATTATTTAAATTTCTACCCTATCCTTCTACTTTTTCAATTTCTATTAATAAATCCCCTGTAGCAATTGCATCACCATTGACTACTGTAACTTTCTTGATAACGCCATTGAATGGTGCTTGAATTGTTGTTTCCATCTTCATTGCTTCTGTAATAAGCAATGGTTGATTTACTTTCACTTCATCGCCAACAGCTACTTTCACTTCTGTTACAGAACCTGGCATTTGAGCGCCGATATGACTTGGGTTTGTTTTATCTGCTTTAGGTTTCACATTCGCATTTGTTTTAATATTTTCATCTTTAATATTAATGCGACGTGCTTGACCATTCATCACATAATACAGAGTACGGTTACCATTCTCATCTGGTTCACTAATCGTTTCTAATTTAATAATTAATCGTTTACCTGTATCAATTTCAATTTCTACTGTCTCGCCGTTACGCATACCAAAGAAGAATGTTGGTGTATCTAGAAGCGATAAATTACCATATTGTTGTTTCGTTTGAATGTATTGATCAAATACTTTTGGATATAATACATAGCTAATGACATCTTGTTCAGTAACTTCACCATATTCTTTGTCACTAAGCTCTTGTCTAATTGCTTCAAAGTCTACTGGTTCTAAATATTCACCAGGACGTTCAGTTAATGGCTGTTGCCCTTTTAAAATAACGTCTTGTAACTTTTTATTAAATCCATTAACCGGTTGACCAATATCACCTTTAAAGTATGAAACAACGGATTCAGGAAAATCTAATTTATAACCTTGTTCAATAACTGATTGTTCATCTAAATCATTTTGTACCATGTAAAGTGCCATGTCGCCCACTACTTTTGACGATGGCGTTACTTTAACTATATCTCCGAATAAGAAATTAACGCGACGATACATGTCTTTAACTTCATTGAAGCGCTCTCCTAATCCTAAACTTTTAGCCTGTTGGCCTAAGTTAGAATACTGACCACCTGGCATTTCGTGTTGATAAATTTCTGTGTTAGGTGATTTAATATCACTTTCAAAGTCGCTATAGTATGGACGAACATTACTCCAGTAATGGCTAAGTTCTTCAAGCCCTTTAATGTCCGTACGCATATTTCGACTAAAGCCATTTAATGCATAATATAAAGAGTTTGCGCTTGGCTGACTTGTTAAACCACTCATTGAAGCGACAGCTGTATCGATAATATCTACGCCCGCATCGATGGCTTCTTTATAAGTTAATAAACCATTACCGCTTGTATCATGCGTATGCAGATGAATTGGTAAATCAACTGCTGCTTTTAATTCTCCAATTAGTTCATAAGCTGCTTTAGGTTTTAATAAGCCTGCCATATCTTTTATTGCTAAAATGTGGAACCCTTCACGCTCGAGTTCTTTAGCTAAATTAACATAATAATCTAACGTAAATACATTTGAACGTTCTGGATTTAAAATATCACCAGTATAACAAATCGCACCTTCTGAAATTTTACCAGCTTTTTGTACCGCTTCATTCGCAACTTTCATCTGGTCAACCCAGTTTAATGAGTCGAAGATTCTAAAGACATCTACGCCTGCTTTTGCACTTTCAGCCACAAATTTTTCGATGACATTATCTGCATAGTTTTTATAACCTACCGCATTTGAGGCACGTAATAACATTTGAAATAACACATTTGGAATAGCAGTTCGCAATCTTTCTAAACGTTCCCATGGGTTTTCTTTTAAGAAATTATAAGCTACATCAAATGTTGCACCACCCCACATTTCTAATGAAAAGCTATCTTTAAGAACTTCAGATGTTTTAGAGGCAATATTCATCATATCTTTAGTACGAACGCGTGTAGCTAATAAAGATTGATGGGCATCACGAAATGTCGTATCTGTAATTAAAACGTCTTTTTGTGCGCGAACCCAATCTGCTACTGCTTTAGGTCCTTTATTATCAAGCAATTGCTTTGTTCCATTCAATTGCGCAATTCTGTTATGAGAAACTCTAGGAATAGAGGTTGCTTCATAATCTGGTTTTTCACGTTTTTCTACATTCGGGAAGCCATTAATCGTAACATTGCCAATATACTCTAATGTTTTCGTACCACGGTCTAATGTAGGCGCAATATTAAATAATTCAGGCGTTTCCTCAATGAATTTAGTCGTATAATCACCACTACGGAACTTTTCATTTCGCATTACATTAATTAAAAATGGAATATTCGTTTTAACCCCACGAATACGCATTTCTCTTAACGAGCGTTCCATTTTTTCCTCTGCTTGTTTAAAAGTCACTGCATGCGTAGATAATTTCACCAATAATGAATCATAATAAGGTGAAATTTCAGCACCTTGAAAACCATCGCCTGCATCTAAACGTACACCGAAACCACCACTTGAGCGATAAGCGATAATTGTACCAGAATCAGGCATGAAATCATTAGTCGGATCTTCAGTGGTAATTCGGCATTGAATAGCATATCCTAATGTTTTTATTTCCTCTTGTTTAGGCATAGCAATGCGTTCATCAAATAAATTCGCACCATCGGCAACTAAAATTTGGGTCTTCACAATATCAATGCCAGTAATCATTTCAGTGATAGTATGTTCAACTTGGACACGAGGATTTACTTCAATAAAGAAGAACTCATCTCCAGAAACTAGGAATTCTACAGTTCCTGCATTAACATATTTAATATTATTCATTAATTTTAAAGCTGCTTCACAAATACGTTCTCTTAACGTATTAGAAAGACCTACTGATGGTGCGACCTCTACAACTTTTTGATGACGACGTTGCACTGAACAATCTCGTTCATATAAGTGCACAATATTACCGTATTCATCACCAATAATTTGAACTTCAATATGTTTAGGATTATCAATATATCTTTCAATATAAACTTCACTATTACCAAATGATTTAGCAGCTTCAGATTTAGCACGGTGAAATGCATCTTCTAATTCACTTTCTTCGCGAACGATACGCATTCCTTTACCGCCCCCACCACTAGTCGCTTTAATCATTAGTGGGAATCCTGCTTCACGCGCAAAGCTTTTCGCAGCTTCGAAGTTTTCAATTGGACCATCTGTTCCTGGAATTACGGGTAAATCCGCTTTAATTGCAGTCGTTCTCGCTTTAACTTTATCTCCAAACATATCTAAATGTTCAAGATGAGGTCCAATGAATATGATGCCTTCCTCTTTACAACGATGCGCAAAGTGCTCATTCTCACTAAGGAAACCATAACCCGGGTGAATTGCATCTACACCAGCCTGTTTAGCTACTTCAATAATACGTTCAATATTTAAATAACTTTCAGCCGGACCTAAATCTTTCCCCACTAAATAAGATTCATCTGCTTTATATCTATGTAATGAATTCTTGTCTTCATTAGAATAAATGGCTACTGTTTGAATATCTAATTCCGTTGCTGCTCTAAAAATTCTAATTGCAATTTCACCACGATTGGCTACTAATAACTTTTTTATGTGTTTCAAAGAATAGACACCCCTTTATAGTTTGAAAATTCTAACTAATTAGATAATAAGATTTTATACTAAAATAATTTAGAAAGCTATTTATTTTTTCAAATCAAGATTTTACTAACATAGTATGAATTACTTATCATCATTTTAGTATTTATAATTAAATATTATTGTAAGTAATAATTTTATTTTATCATCTATAATATATTTCATCTACTTAGATAAGGAGGCTTTTAAAAATATTCACATAAATGTAAAAAACCTTTATAAGATTGAGCAAAGTTAGCAATCTTATAAAGGTTAAAATGCATCTAATTTAATTATATTGTCTTGGAATGTCGACTTTTTGTTTTTTTGCTTTCATAGCACGTTTTTCATCCATTTTAATTTGTTTAGCCACAAGTAATAGTAGACCCATGGCTATACTTAAACTTAACATCGATGACCCACCAAAACTGATAAATGGTAGAGGCACACCTGTTAAAGGAATTGTAGCTGAAATACCACCTAAGTTAACAAAGGTTTGACTTCCTATGTAACTTGCTACGCCTATACAAATAAGTTTATAGAAATATGAAGGAGTCTTTGATGCTAACATAAACGCACGATAAACGATAAAGAACAATAAACAAATTACAAATAAGCCGCCTAATAAACCAAGTTCTTCACAAATTACCGCAAAGATAAAATCCGTATGTGCTTCCGGTAAATACCCAAGTTTCATAATACCATTTCCTAAGCCTCGGCCAAATAAACCGCCATTACCGATAGCCATTAATGAGTTTGAAAGGTGATAACCAGTACCCGATTCTGAACCAAATGGATTGGTTAATACACTAAAACGCGCTTTTAAATAGTGAGGCATAAAGCCAGTAATAAGTACAAATACTGCTATTACCACAAAACTAATAATCACTAATAAAACCGGCCCTTTTAACAACTTTTGAACACCTATGCCAGCGAACATAAACATTGAGACGATAATGATTAAAATAAGCATAGTTTGTCCAATGTCACGTTGTAATAAAACTAAACCGACACACGCTAAAATTAAGAAAATGGGCTGTCTTATAACTTTTAGTTTCTCTCTAACTTGAGGCAATTTTCTACTAATAACGTATGAGATGTAGAGGATTAATGCGATTTTTAATAATTCAGAAGCTTGTAAATTCATAAAGCCTAAGTTAATCCAACTTTTTGATCCATTAATATTTTTACCAATAATCAAGGTTAAGCATAAGAGCACAAATATGACGGTCATAATCCACATTTGTACTTTAATTTGTTGGAATACTTTAATATTAAGCATAAACGCTATAAAGAAAACGACTATAAAACTCATAATTACATAAATAAGTTGTCTGTTGTAAAAATATGTTCCAGATACTTCTATACCGCCTGTTAATGTTCCTTTCGTAGCAGCGACCATGCTTGCGCTGTATACCATCACAAGGCCAATTAAACATAAAATAACGTATGTAATTAATAATGGATAATCGATAAACTTAGACATTCTACCTATGTATCGAAAAAAATTTTTTAAGTTACTCATAAAAATGATCATCCAATTCTAAAATTTTAAAATATCTATGTTCATTGAAATTAATTTTCCAACAAAATCTGTCTCAACTATTATATACTTTACACTTACTGTTTCACAAATGTTAACTGAAATAAGTATAAAACTATCTAAAATACAAAATGACTGAAAATATTATTATCATAATATTTCAGCCACTAATTAAGCTATATCATATATTTAATCACATATGTAAGCTTGCATTTATATCCATTTAAATAGCATCAGTATGCTTATATATTTAATCAAGAGTCAACTTACACGTTTGTAAATGCTTCATGTAATTTAGATAATTCTTTTTCTAAACGAAGCATTAAGTTTTTACCGTCTTCTTTATCGACTAAGCCAAGTTTAACAGCAAAGTCCACTTCTTTTTGTAGACCAAACATTTGTGTGTCGAGAACTTCTTCGTATAACGGGCAAGATGGCATTGTTAAATTATCCATTTGAACTTTAATTAAATGTAAGATTCTATCTGCATCTTGATTTAATTGTTCATACGCCACGTTCTTCATATTCGATTGCTTCGGCATCACATACTCCCCCTATCATTAAATATCTTCATGTAAAAAGTTTATCTCACTCGATATTAAAAAGCAAGTTAATTCAGTGAATAGGAAAATTTAAATGTGATAAAATAATGATTATAGAACGAAACTAGGGAGTGGGCAAAATATGATTCAAATCAAAGGTGCAGTCAAGTTCCCTATCACTTTAGATAGCACAACTTGGATTTTTGATGATAGAAAAGTAAAAATAGAAGACATAGAAAACAGCGTATTCGATGGAACTAAGCCTGTGAAATTTGAAGACAACCGCGAATGGAATAGAGCAATTTTAGAAGGACAAACAAATCCGCCAACATTAAATTCAGAAATTAAATATCGTAAACGCTCAGTATTAGAAGATTCATTTGCGATTAATATGACACCATTTTTCAAAAATGCAGACCCATCTGAAAATGCAACGAAGATCAAATTATCTAATGATAAAGATTCCATCGAAGTACCAATGGAATTACTACCTTATTTATTCTTCCAATTTGCGAAAGATGGCAAAAGATTATATGACGATAATTCAGTAGATAGCTTTGTATACAATCCTGATGATAAAGGCTACTCTTATGAATTTAAATATGTAACTCATATCGAGGTGATTTAATTTGCGTGAAGTTCAATGTATCATTTGTGATACAAAGGTATTAATTGATGAGAATACCGTTGAAGCCAAACGCTTACGCAATAATCCAATCCGGACATTCATGTGTGATGATTGTAAAAGTCGCTTAGATAAACCAAAACAGCGACCAAACACTGCTGAGTATTTAGAATTATCACATGAAGGTAGATATTAGATTGATTGTTTTAACAAAAATGAGGGTATGAAATCTTAGTAGTTTAAAGATTTCATACCCTCTTTTTATTTAATCAAGCCGATTATTCGTCTTGCATCATTTGTTTAACACGTTTTGCTTCTTTTTCACGTGCTGATTTGTTTAATATTTTCTTTCTTAAACGGATGCTTTGTGGTGTTACTTCCACTAATTCATCATCGTTAATATACTCTAATGCTTCTTCAAGAGTTAAGATTCTTGGGCGGTTCATTGTTTGTGTTTGGTCTTTTGTAGCTGAACGTACGTTAGTTTGGTGTTTCGCTTTAGTAATATTAACTGTTAAGTCATTTTCACGGTTGTGTTCACCAACAATCATACCTTCATAAACTTCAGTACCTGGTTCCATGAAGTTTACACCACGGTCTTCTAAGTTAATGATCGCGTAAGCTGTTGCTTGACCTTGGTCCATTGAAATTAATGCACCATTACGACGTCCACCGATTTGTGCTTTAACACGTGGTCTAAATTCTTCAAATGTATGGTTGATAATACCATAACCACGTGTCATAGACATAAATTCAGTAGTATAACCGATCATACCACGAGCTGGTACTAGGAAGATTAAGCGTGTTAAACCATTGTCAGTTGTGATCATGTCTAACATTTCACCTTTACGTGCACCTAATGATTCAATAACTGCACCCGCATTTTCAGAAGGCACTTCACATTGTACACGTTCAAATGGTTCACTTAAGACACCATCAATTTCACGTAAAATAACTTGTGGTTTAGATACTTGAAGTTCGAAACCTTCACGTCTCATATTCTCGATAAGAATTGATAAGTGTAATTCACCACGACCTGCCACAATCCATGTATCTGGAGAGTCAGTTGGTGTTACTTTTAATGATACATCTGTTTCAAGTTGTTGATCTAAACGTTCTTGAATTTGACGTGCAGTTACATAGTCGCCTTCACGACCAGCAAATGGAGAGTTGTTTACTTTGAATGTCATTTCAAGTGTTGGTTCATCAATACGTAACACTGGTAACGCTTCTTGATGTGTAGGAGGTGTAACTGTTTCACCTACGTTAATATCTTCCATTCCTGATACAGCGATTAAGTCCCCTGCTTGTGCTTCTTCAATCTCTTCACGTTTTAAACCGAAGAAACCAAAGATTTTAGTAACACGGAAGTTTTTAATTGTACCATCTAATTTAATTAATGATACATTATCTCCTACACGCATTTTACCTCTGAACACACGACCAATACCAATACGGCCTACATAGTCATTATAGTCTAATAATGCTACTTGGAATTGTAATGGTTCATCATGATTATCGATTGGTGCTGGGACGTATTCAAGAATTGTTTCATACAATGGTTGCATGTTTTCATCTTGTTTCTCAGCATCAAGACTTGCAGTACCATTGACAGCTGAAGCATATACAACTGGGAAGTCTAGTTGTTCATCATTTGCTTCTAATTCGATGAATAAGTCTAATACTTCATCTACTACCGCTTCTGGTCTAGCAGCTGGTTTATCAATTTTATTTACAACTACTACAGGTTTTAAGTTTTGTTCAAGTGCTTTTTTAAGTACAAAACGTGTTTGAGGCATTGTACCTTCGTAAGCATCTACTACAAGTACTACACCGTCTACCATTTTCATAATACGCTCAACTTCGCCACCAAAGTCAGCGTGTCCTGGTGTATCTAAGATGTTAATTCTTGTACCTTTATAATTAACTGCAGTATTTTTCGCAAGAATTGTAATACCGCGTTCTCTTTCTAAATCATTAGAGTCCATTGCTCTTTCATCGACATGTTCATTCTCTCTGAAAATACCAGATTGTTTTAATAATTCATCAACTAATGTTGTTTTACCATGGTCGACGTGAGCAATAATTGCAATATTACGTACATCTTCTCTTATATTAGTCATTTTATTATATCCTTTCTTGAGTAAACTCCCACTTTTAATTACAACTGTTTTATTATATCATATTATTAAGAAAAGATAAGTAAAAGGTGGGGTATGGGATGGAAAAACCAAAGTCTAAAGGTATATTTTGGGTACTATCTATTCTAGCAGTACTGTTCTTAGTACTATTTAGTTTTAGCGTCGGTGCAGCTAGCGTTCCAATGATGATTTTAACATTTATACTTTTCATTGCAACATTTGGTGCTGGTTTCGCACTTAAGAAAAAATATCGTGAAAATAATTGGTTATAATATATATAGAGAGAGGTTGAGACTTCAAAAATTGTGTTTTGGGAAACCACTTAACGGCGTCCTAAAATCAAGATTTTGTCTCGACCTCTTTTTTTATTTTCTAAAACGTTGATGTAATGCTGTTAATACCACTTTATGCGGGTTAAGGAAGCCTTCGAGAATTTCATTATGCACTGCTTTATTTCCAATAACAACTGAGTTTGGACTTGCAATAGATAATGATTCACCTAATAGGTTACTACCTATGCCCCCTACCTCATGTAATATAATTAAGCCACCTGCAAAATCCCAAGGTTGTAATCTTGGTGTGATATAGGCAGCTAATTGTCCTTTCGCCACGCTCACAATTTCTAATGCAGCGCTACCATAAGCTCTACAACTTCTACATTCATTAACGATTTCTGAGAAGATAGGTCCCATTTTATTTTGTCACCCAGTTAGGATTAATGCCTATTAAACTTTGTTTTAATCGTGTATCTTCTATTGAAGGTAGTGGATGTTTATTTTCAAAAGCCCCTTCACCCACCTTCGCATGATATAGCACGTCTTTCATCACATCGTAAACGAATCCAGCATAGGGTTCTCCATTGCGGTAAATACCGATTGAAATCGCAAAGTTCTCTTGTTGATGCACAAAGTTTAATGTACCATCGATAGGATCCACAACCCATACCACGCCATCAATATTCTCTAAATCATGCCCGTGGCCCTCTTCACCAATTACATGATGTTCTGGGTAATTGTTTGATATTGCTTCATAGATATAATTTTCAGTTGCTTTATCTACATTTGTCACTAAATCATTGGGATTAGATTTAGTTTCAATATTTAATTCTTCTTTCATCATTGTTCTAACTTTATTTCCAGCTTCTAATACTAAGCCTTTAGCAAAATCGTATAATGACATTTCATCATCTCCTGTTGCTTTATATTATACAGAATTTCGTACAAATGAACTAAGTAAAGCTTCTTTATATAGCTATGTCGTATCATTAAGTCATTACTTAATTTTTAGCTTTACAACATTGTATACCTTATTCTATTCACTTTAAACGCATTCGCTTCTCTTTAAGTCGGCTTATAATGTAATACGTTCATTATATGCTACAATAATTTTAAGTTAATTTTTCTGAAAAGGAGCACTAAATATGACGCAATATACCTTTAGCCCTAAAGATTTTGAAGTATTTGACGTAGATGGATTAGATGCACGCATGGAAGCGTTAGATAAACATGTAAGACCGCAACTCCATCAATTAGGAGATTATTTTGCTGAATACTTTACGTCACAAACTGGAGAAACATTTTATGCACACGTAGCAAAACATGCGCGTCGAAGTGTCAACCCACCTATTGATACTTGGGTTGCTTTTGCCCCAAATAAACGTGGTTATAAGATGCTACCCCATTTCCAAATTGGTTTATTCAGAGATCAATTATTCTTAATGTACGGTGTGATGCATGAAGGTAAAGATAAAGCGGAACGCGTTAAAGTATTTGATAAACATTTTGATGAATTAAGAAATTTACCAGAAGATTACCGCGTAAATTTAGACCATATGAAAGCAGATAAACCGTTCATTAAAGATTTAAGTGACGACGAGTTGCACAAAGCAATCGACCGCGTTAAAAATGTAAAGAAAGGCGAATTCTTTGTGGCGCGTGTACTTGAGCCAACAGATAAACGTCTTAAAACTGATAAAGACTTCTTATCATTTATTAAAGAAACCTTTGATGAATTCTTGAAATTCTATTAAATCAGCAACTTTAAACAATGGATATGCGTCTATTGTTTAAAGTTTTTTTATTATCTTTGAAATTTGTTAGGTTGACCTAACTTTTTATTTAGGGTAATATAATTAAAAAGAAAACAAGGAGTGTTATTAATGTCCGCAAAAAAAGATCAAACACAACTTAGTCTAGATGAAATTAACAACACTGTTGATTTCAGTGGAGATAAAAGTGCCAGTCAGAAATTTTTAGCCTTTTTAGGGCCTGGACTATTAGTCGCCGTTGGTTATATGGATCCCGGAAATTGGATTACTTCTATGCAAGGTGGCGCTCAGTTCGGTTATACCTTACTCTTCGTGATACTCATTTCAAGTTTGTCAGCTATGCTATTACAAAGTATGACCGTTCGCTTAGGCATCGCTACCGGGAAAGATCTAGCACAAATGACCCGTCATTATTTAAACAGACCTATTTCCATTACTTTCTGGATTATTGCTGAACTTGCTATCATCGCTACTGATATAGCAGAAGTCATTGGTAGTGCCATCGCCTTAGATTTATTATTCAATATTCCATTAATCGTTGGCGCATTGATTACAGTATTAGATGTCTTCTTATTACTATTCATCATGAAATTTGGTTTCCGGAAAATTGAAGCAATCGTCGGTACCTTAATATTTACTGTGCTCATTATTTTCATATTTGAAGTTTTCGTCTCTTCACCGCAAGTAATTGATATTCTTAATGGCTTTATTCCCCATAAAGAAATTGTGACGAATCACAGTATTTTATATATTGCATTAGGTATAATAGGTGCAACCATTATGCCTCACAATCTATACTTACATTCATCAATTGTTCAGTCACGTAAATATAATCGTGAAAGTAATGAAGACAAAGCACAAGCGATTAAATATGCTACCATCGATTCAAATATTCAATTAAGTATTGCTTTCATTGTCAATTGTTTACTATTGGTGTTAGGTGCAGCCCTTTTTTACGGTGTTAATGCCGATAAACTAGGTGGTTTCTATGATCTATATCACGCACTTCAAACTCAACCTATCTTAGGTCCAGTGTTAGGAGGTATAATGAGTACATTATTTGCCGTCGCTTTACTTGCTTCTGGTCAGAATTCAACAATTACGGGCACATTATCAGGACAAATAGTGATGGAAGGATTTTTAAAACTTTCTATTCCTAATTGGGTACGTCGGTTGATTACACGAGGTTTAGCCGTTATACCGGTTATCATATGTTTAATTATTTTTCACGGTAATGAAGGGAAAATGGAACAATTGCTTGTTTTCTCACAAGTATTTTTAAGTATTGCTTTACCATTTTCATTAATTCCGCTTCAATTAGCAACGAGCAATAAACAATTAATGGGCCCATTTTATAATAAAACGTGGATAAATATTTGTTCATGGAGTTTAATTATAATTTTAAGCGTATTAAATATATATTTAATCTTTGAGACATTTAAAGAGTTTTTTGCTTAAGTTTAAATATGATTAAAGCTACCTTTTAAAGTTAGATAAGTTAATCTAGCTTTAAAAGATAGCTTTTTTTGTTTATAAAACTTCTAATAAATATATGGATCATCTTTTTTACGAGATTGATATTCTTCATCTGGATGCCATTCATTTCTAGGAGAGTTGTTTCTATTTCCTCTTCTATTTTGATTGTTATTTCTTTTTACAAATAACATAATTGCCACAACAAACCATAAGATACTTGCAATTAAACTCATATTAATTATACCTATTAATGCCGTAGCAATGAGTAAACATCCCGCTAATATTGGTCTATTTTTAATAATGAGTGTACCTGCAATTCCTAAAATAGTGGAAAATAATAAAGTAGCTATTGAGAAAGTCATTGCAAAATTAACCATTTCAGGTGTAACGTTAACATTTTGATTACTAAACTGACGCATCATTTGATTATATTGTTCAGTGGTATTGTGACCATTTTTAACAATAAAAAAAGATATTAAAGACATAAGAAAATAAATAGCACTTAAACCACTCGCTATCCAAGCAAGAATTAATTCTACTTTACGGTTCACTTCATTTCCTCCTAATAATTAGATTTACTTAAATTTTACTAAAAATTTTTATCTCTTACGAATAAAGATATATGTGTAAATAAAAAAGATTGAGACACCAGTGAAGTATCTCAATCTTTTAAAATTATTTATCTTCGTTATGTTGATTATCCACTGATGTATTATCTTCAGAATGTTGTTCATCTTTGTTTAAAATTTGTTTACGTTCTTCATAATTCATACGGCGTTGGTTAACGGCACTAGGTTGATTTTTACGTCTTTCTTTCATACGTTGATTATAAGCTTTACGTTTTTCTTTTTTCTTAGCTTTAATTTCAGCTTTTTCTTTTTTACGTTGTGCTTTTTCTTCTTTTTTATCTACCTTAGATACCGCTTCAACTGATTCTGGTGCACCATCATGAAGATGTGAGTCAGCGTCTGGATTATACTGAGATTGTTTTCTTGATTTCTGTTTATATTTTGCTTGTCTAGAAAGTACGCCGGATGCATTGTCTTCTTCTGGTGAATTATACTCTTCAGTAACCGCACGCTTAGGATATTGATTATATTTATCTTCCTCAGCATCATTTACTACATCTTGTTCATTTCTGTATGATTGAGGTCTTTCCTCTTCATAATAATCATCTCTATAATCATAACCTCTATCGTCTTGATATGATTGTTTACGACGCGTACGACGTTCAGATTTTTTAGTCTTACGAGGAGGCTCCACATATTCTTCTTCATATCGTGGTGCTTCATAGTCATGACGCTCATCTTCGTAATAACGTCTATCGTCCTCATAATCATCTCTTGGACTATAACGCGGTTGATACTGTGGACCATGTCCATATGCTGGAACAGTTTCGATTTTACTTTTCCTAGCAAACATCATAATCGCAATGATAAAGAAGAAGATTGGGATAATTAACGTTACGAATAATAATACTAAAGGCAGTGTAATAATTGATGCAATTAAGAATAGAAAACCTGAAAGTATTCTAATATTCATAGAGATTAACGCTAAAAATGAAATTAATAGACAAACTATGAAATATACAATAATTGCCCAAATGCCATTTTGAAGCCAAATCACAAATTGCGTAGTGTTTAAGCTATTATTAGCTAGAATTTGTTGGATTAGCTCATTATTATTCATTGAGTTTTCAAGATTTTGAATAGATGTATCATTACTAAAAGATACGAGTGCAATAAACATTGTAATAACCGTCAATATCAATAAGAAAATCCAACTAAACCAACCTAAAAGTTTTTCAGTTAGACGACTCACAGGCCGTTTTATTTGCGTGTATCGTTCTCCTGACATTTATTACAACTCCTTAATTAACTTGTCAAATTATTATATCTAATTAATTAAAAAATAACTACTATTTATAGTCTATTTTAACGACATTTTAAAGTTTAAGAAACTTTCGTTATATTCACCTAATGTTTTTTGACCTAAATCTTTATAAACTTCTAAACGTTGTTGTTCTTTTTGAGTAGGATAGAAACGATGATCATCTCTTACTTCTTTAGGTAATAATTGACGAGCTGCTTTGTTAGGAGTTGCGTAACCTACCCACTCTGTATTTTGTTTATTATTTTTGGCATCTAATAAGAAGTTCATAAATTTATATGCACCTTCTTTATTTTGTGCAGTTTTCGGAATGACCATATTATCAAACCATAAGTTTGAACCTTCTTTAGGGATAACATAGTTATATTTATCTCCACCTTCAACAAGTGGTGCTGCTACACCGCTCCATACAACTGCAATATTTCCTTCATTTTGTTGAAGCATCATTGTAACTTCATCACCTACCACACCTCTCACTTGTGGTGTAAGGTTTCTTAAATCCTTTTCAGCCTTTTTAATATGCTCAGGATTTTTATCATTTAAACTATAGCCTAATTTATTTAAAGATAATCCCATAATTTCACGCGCACCATCCACTAACAATACATCATTTTTAAATTTTGGTTGATATAAATCTTTCCAACTATCAAAATTTTCATTTGGATATGCTTTTTTATTATATAAAATACCTACAGTACCAAAGAAATAAGGTAATGAATATTGATTATGAGGATCATATGTCATATTCATATAATCAGGATCAAGATTTTTTATATTCGGTATCTTTTTATGGTCTAAAGGAACTAATAAATTTTCACGTTTCAATTTTTGTACTGTATATTCACTTGGAAAAGCAACATCATAGTGTGTACCGCCATTTTTAATTTTAGCTTCCATTGCTTCGTTAGAATCAAATGTTTCGTATACCACTTGGATACCTGTTTCTTTTTCAAACTTTTTAATTAAATCAGGATCAATATACTCTCCCCAGTTATAAACATAAATCTTTTCGCCAGTGTTCGTATTGTCTTGAGATTTAAACCAATGACTGATACCTAAACATATTAATCCAATCACCAGAGCACCTAATATTAATTGTAAAAACTGTTTCACTGCTGAACACCTCGCTTAAAGGCTTGTCGTCGTTTTACAGCACGTTGAATAGCATAGTAACCAATTACGCCGAGGACAATAGCGGCAAATAAAATAGTAGATATCGCATTAATTTCCATACTGATACCTTTACGCGCCATCGCATATACTTCTACTGATAACACGCTAAACCCGTTACCAGTTACGAAGAAGCTGACTGTAAAATCATCTAATGAATACGTTAATGCCATAAAGAAACCACCAATAATGGCTGGCATTAAATTAGGAATCAGTATTCTTCCTAAGATTTGAGACTCAGTTGCTCCTAAATCACGCGCAGCATCTAAAATATTATTGTTCATTTCATATAATTGAGGTAAAACGACTATAACAACAATAGGTATACAAAACGCAATATGTGAGGCAAGAACAGTACCAAATCCCAAGCCTAACCCCGTTAAGTGACCCAGAGCAGTAAACATAATTAAGAATGATGCACCAATAACAACATCAGAAGATACCATTAACACGTTATTTAATGTTAGCAATGTTACCTTGAATTTTTTATTTCTTAAATAAAATAATGCAATCGCGCCAAATGTACCTATAATTGTAGAAATAGCGGCTGCTAACAAAGCTACGGCAATCGTATTAAAAATAATAGACATCAGACGGTCATCTTGGAATAGCGTTTGATAGTGCTCCCAAGTGAAATGTTCAAAATGTATCATATTTCCAGCTGAATTAAATGAATAAAACATAAGAAAGAATATCGGAACGTATAAGACGACTAATAGGAGTCCAATATAAATTTTTCCATACCACTTCACTTAATTCACCCTCTTCCATCTGTTGATTTAGATTTAGTAATAATTAAAATAAATGCCATAAATACAATAAGTACAATAGCAATTGTAGAACCCATGCCATAGTTTTGAATAACTAAGAATTGTTCTTCAATTGAAGTACCAATATTAATGACTTTATTTCCAGCAATCAATCTTGTAATCATGAATAATGATAATGCTGGAATAAATGTGACTTGAATACCTGTCATTACACCTTCTTTTGTTAATGGCATAATTACTTTTCTAAAAGTAGTGAAAGGATTAGCACCTAAATCACTTGAGGCTTGTAATAAATTGTTAGGTATTGCTTTCATACTATTAAAAATTGGCAAAATCATAAAAGGAATATATATATAACTTGCTACTAATAGAAACGCGCCCGGCGTAAATAACATATTTGCTGATGGAATATGTAAAAAGTTTAAAAATTTATTAATCATTCCTTCATGACTTAAAATACCGATGAAAGCATACGTCTTAAGTAATAAGTTAATCCAAGTCGGTATAATGAGTATAAGTAACCAAAGATTTTGATTTTTAGATGTACGTATAAAATAAGCTGCTGGATAACTAATAATCAATGTGACTATAGTAATCAACGCTGCATAAAAGATTGAATCCCACATCATTTTTAAATATTTCAATGAAAAGACTTGCTCATAATTAGTAAAGCTGAAGTGACCTTTTACATCAGTAAAAGAGAAATAAACAAGCAAAATCACAGGGATAATGATAAAGAACACCATCCATAAAAGATAAGGAATTATCAGTACCTTGTTAAGATTACGCATGATCTATATCCTCGTAACTTTCAATTCGTTTATCAAACTCTTCTTCAGTTTCTCCTGGCACCATGATATGTATTGCTTCAGGATCGAAGAATAAGCCCACTTCACTGCCCACTTCAGCTTTTTTCGTTGATTGAATAACCCATTCATAACCTTTTCTATCTATACAGCAAATTTCATAATGCACACCTCTGAATAGCATTGAATCTACTGTTGCTTTGAAAAGACCTTTATCAGCTTCAATTAAGGAAATATCTTCAGGACGAATCACGACTTCAACATTTTTATTAGTTGGAATACCAGCATCTACACATTCAAAATCTTGACCGTAAATATTTACTACAAAGTCCCTTACCATTGTTCCTTCGACTATATTAGATTCACCTATAAAGTCAGCAACAAAGCGGTTAACCGGTTCATCATATATATCTATTGGTGTACCAAATTGTTGAATTTTTCCATCCTTCATAACAAAGATGTAATCACTTAATGCTAATGCTTCTTCTTGGTCATGTGTAACGAAGATGAAAGTAATGCCTAAGCGTTTTTGCAATTCACGTAATTCATATTGCATCTCTGTACGCAATTTTAAATCTAATGCTGATAATGATTCATCTAGTAGAAGAATCTCAGGCTCATTCACAATTGCTCTGGCAATCGCTACACGTTGCTTTTGTCCCCCACTCATTTCATTGATATTGCGTTGTTCATAACCAGATAATTTTACTAGTTTTAACGCATCTTTAACTTTTTGATTAATTTCTTTTTTAGACTGTTTTTTTAGCTTCAATCCAAAAGCTATATTATCGAAAACATTCAAATGAGAAAATAATGCATAATCTTGGAACACTGTATTCACTTTACGCTTATTCGCTGGCAAGTTTCCGATTGATTTATTTAGATAAATAATATCGCCATCATCTGGTTGTTCAAAACCTGCAATTAGCTTTAAAATTGTTGTTTTACCACACCCTGATGGGCCAAGTAATGTATAAAAGTGACCTGATTCAATTTCTAAGTCCATATTATCTAGAATCGTTACATCATCGTAACCTTTCGTTACATTTTTAAATGATAACAATGGCTCCACTTTAATAATCCCCCTTTATAAATATGATGCTGTAGCAACAATTAAAATTTTAACTTCATTTTTCGTTTCATTATGTAATTGATGAATTTCATTTGCCCTAAAATATAATACGTCTTCTTCTTTTGCTTGATATCGTTCTTTCCCTAAAGTAAGTGTGACACATCCTTCAAGACAATATATAAATGTGTCTGATTCAGAAGGTTCAAAGTGTTTATAAGAAGCGCCTGGTTTAATAGATAAGATCAGGGGTTCCATTTCAAACTCATTAGAGTTTGCAACTAACCAATTTAATATGTATCCTCTATCATATTCGTCATAAATCGTTCTATCATCTTTCGTATAAAGCACTTTTTCTTTAGATTTCTCTTTAAAAAAGTCACTCGGTGATGTTCCTAATACTTCTAATATATTTAAAAACGTTTCCATACTTGGCGAAGCATGTTGGCTTTCGATTTGCGAAATATAACCTTTTGATAAATCAGTACGCTCAGCTAATTCTTCTTGTGTTAAGTTTTTTTGACGTCGTAAATTTCGTAATTTAGTACCAATTTGCATATTTAACCACCTAAAAAAGCTGTATCATGTTTAGTAATATTAAACATTTTGTTTAATGCTTAATAAAAATAACAAAATACAGCTTTAACTTCAATAGGTTTATAAAAATTATTCAAAATAAATCTTTTTAAGAGCTATTTAATTGAAAAAATTGTGTCATTTAGAGTAACTATTAGTTTTTACCGCTAAACGTTTGTTGATCCGGATGATTTTTTACATCTTGTACAGCTTTATAACTGTTATAACCACTTTTATCTTCAAATTCTTTGAATAACGTTTTTTCTTCCGCCTTACCAGGCACGATTTCTTTAAAACGTTTATAGTGAGCCATTAACTCAGCCCCATCAACTGACTGTTCATAATAGTTCTCTATTTTATTAAAAAGGTTCTATGAGAAATGCGGTTGATGAAACAAATTGATTGTTTCATTAACCGCATTTTTTGTATAAAAAGAGCGCAAATATCTCTA
>NZ_PPRD01000041.1 GCF_002902575.1 Staphylococcus croceilyticus
ATTACCTTCGGTATCAACATATCGCGTCACTTGGAGTTCTGGTATTTCCACTTGTGGTGCTTCATTTGGGATTTCATGTTGAATTCGATCATACACATATGTTGTAATGCCATCTTCACTTGTAACTTTTCCTGTGTATTGCCATTTGTCTCCAATAATACCTGGCGGTTGGTGTGTGCCTTCTTCTGTGTCTTTAATTTCATTACCTTCGG
>NZ_PPRD01000042.1 GCF_002902575.1 Staphylococcus croceilyticus
TAGAGGTAATTGCGCTATTTTTGTATTCAAAACATAAAAATTGGACTGATGATTTTTAGTCATCAGTCCGATTTATTATAGAGCCAAAATAAAGGGTGAAATGTTGTATTTAGACATTTCACCCTTTATTTCATGCTTAATATCATTAGTGCATTAGTGGCACTAAACTTGTTAGTAATAATGCTGCGACAACAGCAATTAACATTATGATAATAATGACCTTTAAAACTTTATTATTCAACTTAGCCGCTCCTTAAATTTCAAGTTTCCACTTAAGAACTTTAATTATAGTTAATTTATAGTATATAAATTAACCTTAAATGATTTTAATACAAATGGCAATCAATTTATTTTTGATATCGATGAAAGTCAGTTAAAATAATAATTATATGAGAAAGGGGTTTTTACGTATGGTAAA
Source organism: Staphylococcus croceilyticus (assembly GCF_002902575.1). Lineage (GTDB taxonomy): Bacteria > Bacillota > Bacilli > Staphylococcales > Staphylococcaceae > Staphylococcus > Staphylococcus croceilyticus. The sequence continues at coordinate 419 of NZ_PPRD01000042.1, forward strand.
CAGTCAACGCTTATTAAATACATTCTTAGAATTAGTTCAAATTAATTCTGAAACGGGTCATGAAGAAGTTATTCAACCTATTTTAAAAAAACGATTTGAAGGTCTAGGTTTACAAGTAAAAGAAGATAATGCATCTGAGAAAGAGTGGTTAGGTGCTAATAATTTAATTTGTACATTACCAAGCACAACGACTAAAGAAGATGTTTCTAAAATTTATTTTACTAGTCATATGGATACAGTGGTCCCAGGTATAGATGTGAAACCGCAAGTTAAAGATGATGGCTATATTTATTCTGATGGTACAACGGTACTTGGTTCTGATGATAAAGCTGGCTTAGCAGCAATCATTGAAACAATCGAAGTATTAAAAGAAAATAATATTCCTCATGGCCAAATTCAATTTGTAATTACTGTTGGAGAGGAATCTGGATTAAAAGGCGCTAAAGAATTAGATCCATCTATGCTTGATGCTCAATTTGGTTATGCAGTGGATGCTAGTCAACCAGTAGGTACAACGGTAGTAGGTGCGCCGACACAAATGGTATTGAAAACAACTATACATGGGAAAACAGCGCATGCTAGTACGCCAAATGAAGGTATCAGTGCAATCAATATTGCAGCTAAAGCAATTAGTAAAATGAGTTTAGGTCAAATAGATGATTATACAACAGCGAATATTGGTAAATTCCATGGTGGATCAGCTACTAATATTGTAGCTGACGAAGTAGTTATTGAAGCTGAAGCTCGTTCTCATAATGATGAAAGTATCGATAAACAAGTCGCTCACATGAAAGAGGTATTTGAAACGACTGCTCAAGAATTAGGTGGACAAGCTAAAGTTGAAATAGAAAAAAGTTATCCAGGCTTTAAAATTGAAGATGATAATCAAGTGACTCAATATGCTATTAATAGTGCACATAAACTTGGACTTAGTGGAAATACTGTTATTGCTGGCGGTGGTTCAGATGGAAGTATCATTAATACGTATGGCATTCCAACAGTCATCCTTGGCGTGGGATACGAGCATATTCACACTACTTCTGAACGTATAGCTGTTGAGTCTTTAAATCAATTGGCACAACAGTTATTAAAAATCATTGAATTAGTCAGTGAATAGTTATTAGTTTAGTGAAGTCTTTTCAAGTTTTGTGATACAATACTATTGAAAAAATCGAATGAGAGAGGTAAGTAATATGACTCAACAAATAGGTGTAGTAGGATTAGCTGTAATGGGTAAAAACCTAGCATGGAATATTGAATCTCGTGGTTACAGCGTATCAGTATATAATCGCTCAAGCGAAAAAACTGACGAAATGGTAAAAGAATCAGAAGGTAAACAAATTCACCCAACTTATTCTTTAGAAGAATTTGTTAATTCATTAGAAAAACCACGTAAAATTTTATTAATGGTTAAAGCTGGTCCAGCTACAGATGCAACAATTGACAGCTTATTACCTTTATTAGATGACGATGACATTTTAATCGATGGCGGTAATACAAATTATCAAGATACTATCCGTCGTAACAAAGCATTAGCACAAAGCGGTATTAACTTTATTGGAATGGGTGTATCTGGCGGTGAAGTTGGTGCGCTTACAGGTCCTTCATTAATGCCAGGTGGTCAAGAAGCTGCTTACAATAAAGTAAGTGATATTTTAGATGCTATTGCTGCTAAAGCTAAAGATGGTGCTTCATGCGTAGAATACATTGGTCCAAATGGTGCAGGTCACTATGTAAAAATGGTGCATAATGGTATCGAATATGCAGATATGCAATTAATTGCTGAAAGTTACGCAATGATGAAAGATTTACTAGGCATGTCTCATGAAGAAATTTCTAAAACTTTCAAAGAATGGAATGCTGGTGAATTAGAAAGTTATTTAATTGAAATCACTGGTGACATTTTCACTAAATTAGATGAAAATAATGAAGCTTTAGTTGAAAAAATCCTTGATACAGCTGGTCAAAAAGGTACTGGTAAATGGACTTCAATCAACGCATTAGAGTTAGGTATTCCTTTAACAATTATTACTGAATCAGTATTTGCACGTTTCATTTCTTCTATCAAACAAGAACGCGTAAATGCCTCTAAAGAATTAAACGGTCCTGAAGTTAAATTCGATGGTAATAAAGAAGAATTCTTAGAAAAAATTCGTAAAGCATTATATATGAGTAAAATTTGTTCATATGCGCAAGGTTTCGCTCAAATGCGTAAAGCAAGTGAAGAAAATGAATGGAATCTTAAATTAGGCGATCTTGCTATGATTTGGCGTGAAGGTTGTATCATTCGTGCACAATTCTTACAAAAAATTAAAGATGCTTATGATAATAATGCAGAATTACAAAATCTTTTATTAGATCCTTACTTCAAAGGTATTGTTACTGAATACCAAGATGCATTAAGAGATGTTGTTGCGACTGGTGTTCGTAATGGTGTACCAACTCCTGGTTTCTCTGCAAGTGTAAACTACTATGATAGTTACCGTTCTGAAGATTTACCAGCTAACTTAATTCAAGCTCAACGTGACTATTTCGGTGCTCACACTTATGAACGTAAAGATAAAGAAGGCGTATTCCATACTCAATGGGTAGAAGAATAAACCTCTTTAATATATAAAAATTAGGCTCTATAATAAATCGGACTGATGACTAAAAATCATCAGTCCAATTTTTATGTTTTGAATACAAAAATAGCGCAATTACCTCTATAA
>NZ_PPRD01000043.1 GCF_002902575.1 Staphylococcus croceilyticus
TAGATTAAATTAATAACTTAATTTCACTTTCATTCCTAGTAATAGCTTATTAAAAATAAACCTTTAACTATTACTACCAATAAAGGTATGCTAACACGTGCATGTTTTGTCAGTTTTAAAAATGTAAACGAAATGTTAAAAAGCATTTACGTTTGTAAATCTTTTTATATTTTTTAAATATTGCGTTATTGAAAATGATAAAATACTTTTTCTATTTTTAACAGGGATATTTTAATTTTATAAGTAAACAAATATTTACCCTCTATTTACACTAACTTAAAATTTTGATGTTACCTTAGACATGAATAAAGCGATAGTAGGATTATTGATAATATAAATTTAAATTATAGACGACTAAAAGAAAGCCCTTTTTAATTGAGGAAATGAAGTGCGTGACGTAGTATCTCCTTTTTAATTAAAGCAATAGCTCATGTGTAAGTACCACTAACTTCTAAAGAAGAAGTGGTGCTTTAGACGAAAAGTGAAAGGGCTTATTTATAGTCTAAATTCAGGAGGGACTCAATGAGTAGACCCATGACAAAACCCGTAAAAATCGCAGTTAGCATTTACCTAGCAATCATATTACTAGGTTGTTCTAGTTACTTAATCTTTATTCTTTTAGGTAGTTTACAAGGTAATGATATGAGTCGTTCTGTATTAGATACTGATCCTCATCACATTAATAACGTAACTAAAACATCAAATGAAGACATCCGTGAATTAAATATGAATAAAGCAAATGAACCGAATGAATTACCTAAAGATGAAATAGCTACAAATACACAATCTACACAGTTAGATATTTATAATAAAAAAGCAAATGCCCAATCATCAGATTGAGATGATAGGCATTTGCTTTTATTTCATTTAAAGTCCTTGGCATATTGAATTTGAAACTGTTTAGGCGTCAGTTTGTATTTTTGTTTAAACATTTGAATAAAATAACTCGTCGTTGAGAACCCACATGTCATCGCTACTTCTGTGACACTATGCTTCCTATACATTAATTGCTTAGCACTTTGTTCTAAACGATAATTCTGAAGAAAGTTGAAAGGCGTCTCCCCTACAAATCGTTTAAATAATTTAATCGTTTCCGCTTCACTTATTTGCATTAATTGGCTTATCTCTTGTAACGTTATTTTTTTCTGATAATGAGTTTGTAAATATTCAATACATTGCTTAACTCTTGGGTCAAAGAAATAATGATTTGTTTTATTATATTTTTCAAAAATAAATAATAAATAGTTAAGACATCGATAAAATTCACTTAACACTTCTAATTGATAATACCCTTGTTGTGCTATAAAAGTTTGTCCTACTTTTTCAATACTATCCAATAAACCCACATCTTCCTTAATGCGACGCTCTAATTTGATATATGGAATGGCGGACGATTGATCAATAATATAACTCATATATTTAAAATTAATATATTCCGTCACATCAGGTAATCCTATATTCCAGCAATAAAAACGTGAATTAAATCGAATTTCACGAATTTCATGAACAATATTGGAATTAATAAATAATCCTTCTCCTTGTTCAATCACGATCTCATTATCTGCTATCTTCACTTGTACAGTTCCTTCAGTTACATACATCAACTGTAAAGCGTAATGCCAATGTAGCGGTATGTATCCTAATAACGTTTCATTTAATCTAGTATGTAAAATAACATGAGGCCAACGTCCATCTGGATATTTAATCTTTTCTTCTAAATCGTCATTGATAACCATACGTCTACTCATTCCGAAACACCTCAATATCTTGATAGTTTTAATCATTATTTGAGTATTATCTTATTTAAAAACATTATATTATGAGATTTATAATTTAACAAAATAGATGGAGGTGCATTGAATGACTCGCACGCAACACAGATTAAAAGGTGTGCTCTTCGCTATTATCGGGGCTGCATTATGGGGATTAGGTGGTACCGTTTCTGATTTATTATTTAACCAACGCGGTATAGATGTCGATTGGTATGTGACTGCACGCCTTATTATTAGTGGTATCTTTCTACTAGGTGTTTATAAAGTGCTATACCCAAAGCGCTCTATATTAGTTGTTTTTAAAAATTTAAAAATATTCATTAGCTTACTGATTTATAGTTTAATAGGCATGTTATTTGTGCAATACGCTTATATGTCTTCGATTGCTATGGGGAATGTAGCCGTCGCTACTTTACTACAATATATAGCGCCTGTTTATATTATTATTTGGTTTGTCATTCGCGGATTAGATGTATTTCGTCCTTTTGATGTTTTAGCTATTGCGATGACATTAATCGGCACATTTTTATTACTCACAAATGGGTCCATTTCACATTTGGTCGTCTCTCCTACAAGCCTAACATGGGGAATTATTTCAGGCATTGCGCTAGCCTTTTATACAATCTACGCTACTGGCTTGCTTGAGAAGTTTCCTTCTATCTTGGTCGTAGGTTGGGCAATGATTATTTCAGGTATTGCAATGAATTTTAAACATCCAATTTGGCAAGTGCCTTTAACCCAAATGGCACCGTCTACGATAGGATACCTCATCTTCGGCATTATTGCGGGAACAGCTTTAGCGTTCTATCTCTTTATCGATAGTTTGAAATACCTTTCTCCTAAAGAAACGACATTACTGGGTACAATTGAACCCGTTATTGCTGTGGTTACAAGTGCGTTGTGGCTTGATGTCTCATTTAAGTCTATTCAAATCATTGGTATCGTATTGATATTACTACTCATACTCATCTTATCGTTGAAAAAGCAACCAGAAACACCATAGTTAAAATTAAAAGAGAGAGGAATGACGTAAGTTCACGTCATTTCTCTCTCTTTCATTATATTCAACATTCTTGCCACTTTTGACTAATCACTTCATGGCTCATGGTTTTATGATAAATGATGGCATATTATTTAATAATTTTCTTCAATTGTTCAAAGAATTTTTGTTGCTCAGGTAATGGGAAGACTGGATAAATATGGAACAAGTTGTAGCCTGGTGTGAAATCATGATCTATACCTTTTTCACTTAACATCTTAGATAATTTTACTGCATCAGGATATAACGTTTCTTTAGTACCAATAAAGATTGAAATACGTCCTAATCCTTCTAAATCACCATTGATTGGTGAAATTTTATAGTCTTCAATAGGTAAGTTGCCTGCCCATAATTCAATAAAGTATTTACTGCCATCAATACCCAGCATTGGATCAATTTTTTCATATTCTTTTGCTTCCGGATTACTAAACGTAGCATCCAATACTGGTGATACTAAAACAAGATGCCCAGGTTGTTGTAATTGAGTCGTTTCTTTTATATATTGTGCAAATGATAAGGCTATTTGTCCACCAGCAGAATCACCCATAATTGTAATTTGGCTCGCACTATCCACTAACATCAGTTGTTTTTCATAAAGTTCTTTTAATAATTGAAACGTAGTACGATAATCGCGATGTGGCACTTTAGGATAAATAGGCATCACGATTTTAGCATTCAATTCTCCAGCTAATTTATCAATAAATTGAAAATGTTCTTCCAGTGGATCTTGGAACCAAGCACCACCGTGAACATAAAGCACGATTTTTTGTTGACGATCACGTTTATCATTTAAGATATAAGTTAATGAACCATGCCAATCTTTAATTCTAACATCATGTTCAAATTCATAACTTGTACCGCCATATTTACCTGCAGTTATCTCTTTTGTTGTTTCTAATGCTTTTTTCGCATCGTCTACATTCTCGAAAGTCTTTTTCATGCCTGACATTCGAATAAATTTCTCTCTTAAATAACTTTGATAACTACGTTTTTCTTTAACTTTAATATAAGCAAGGAAACCTAATATTCCTGAAGTCATCACTGATAATAATCTTTTTTTCATTTTTATCGTCCTCCTATACATCTATTAATTATAAACCTATATATTGCATTATTTTAGTAAAATACATTTCATTATAACGAATGTTTCAAGGGTTTTTCTTTTATTAATAAAATGGTATTCTTATACTAAATTGTAAGAATTTTCAAAATTTAATAAGAAAGTAGGTTCTCGATTGTGACACGTAATAAAATTGTACTTATTGGTAGTGGATATGTAGGTTCTGCATTTGCACACGCTATAGTAGCAAAAGGATTAGTTGATGAACTCGCTATCATTGATATTGATGAAGATAAAGCCAAAGCTGATGTTTGGGATTTAAATCACGCTACACCTTTTAGCGACAACTTTGTCGATGTTCATCTAGGAACATACTCTGATTGTGCAGATGCTGATATTGTAGTTATTTGTGCTAGCGCTAAACTAGACAAAGGAGAAACGCGTCTTAAACTTCTTGAAGATAACGTGAATATCTTTGTACCTATGGTTCAACAAATTATCGATAACGGCTTCGATGGTTATTTTGTGTTACCGTCAAATCCAGTTGATATTATGAGCTACGTCATTAAAAACGTATCCAACTTCCCTAAAAACAAAGTGATTGGTTCAGGTACATCTCTTGATACTGCGCGCTTCGAATTCTTCTTAAGTCGTACCTTTGATGTAGCTCCTCATAATGTATATGCTCCGGTTATAGGTGAACATGGTGACTCGCAAGTTCATGTTTGGTCACACGCTCAAATAGCAGGTGAACCTGTATTAAAATTACTTGGCAATGATACAGATATCACATCATTTAAGGATTCAATTTCATCACAAACTACTCAAGTAGGTTATGATATATATGTACGAAAAGGAACAACCAATTTTGGAATTTCTTTAAGTTTAGTTCGCATAGTAGAAGCTATTCTCTTTAATAAAAATATTATTATGAATGTATCAAGTTATGTTGAGGGAGAATACGGTTTAAACAATTTATATATTGGCACTCCTACAATTATCAATGGAAATGGAGCCGATCGAATTATCGAATTAGCACTATCAGAAGAAGAATTATCAAAACTAAAACAATCTGGTGAAATTATCGCAGAATACCAACAACGTGCTGATAAAATTATAAATAATTACATATAAAAAGAAAAAGGCTGGGCCATAAATAATATAATGATGCTATTTTGCAAATTCGCAGTAGCTGACTGAACTGAGAAGGCGCTTAAATCAAGCTTTTCTCAGTTCTAGTCATCCATGCGGGCGAGGCCCCAACAAAGAGAATTTCACTAAGAAATTCTACAAGCAAAGCAAGCTGGGAGTGGGACGACGAATTTAAAAAGAATTCTGTCCCACTCCCCCTATTATTAATGTAAACTATCATTCATCAATTGTAGTTGATGTTCAAAGCTTTGCATGTCGATAAAGCGTGCTTGTCGGTGCATTTCTTTTCCATCTAAAAAGATTAAATCTACTGGCACAGTAAAAATGGACAACTCTCCAGCGATGGCTTCTACTTCAGATTGATTAATGACGCCAAACGCAGCATGACTATATTCTTTTACAATATCTTGAATTTGAGGCAATACAGCATGACATACTGAACAATGGTCACGCATAACATGGATGACGGCTAACGGATGTGTCTCTATAAATTGATGAAATTGTTCTATACTGTTAAGTTGTTCTGTCATTACATTCACCTCTACCTCAAATATTTAATCTTTTTTAAGAAGATTTTGGAATACTTCTGGCATCTTAGTAATCTTTTGTTGTTCCAAATCAAAGAATCCGCCTGTTTGGTAACCCACGCAATGTACTTTGTCTCCTGAAGCAATTTCAAATTTAAAGATCCATTTTAAACGACTACCTTTAACATACCAACAACGTCCTACAGGTTTGTCATGAATTGTGATAGGTACTTTATAATCCACTTCAGTTCTCATTAATATTGGAGAAATGTGTTGTTTCATCATTTCAGAGAATGTCATATATTCATTAATGAAGATTGTACGTAAATCCTCGAACCAACGCACATAGACGATATTGCTTACTATACCCATCGCATCAATATCATAGTTATTCACTTCTATTTCTTTTTCGGCTACTAATAAACCTTCCTCAGACATAATATTTAACTCCTTTTATAAATCATCGTACACTTTTATTTTACGCCGTTACATTTTGATTTTCATCAGATATACTTTTATTTTTGAAAATTAAAACCATTGATGATATGCTCACTTTATTTACGGGATTGCTGGCGCAGTGGTATGGAGTCTTCTTGGCCAAATGATGAATCGCATCTACCACCAACATTATAAAGTGATAAATATTATTATAACCGCACTATTACTATACAATGCCATTGAATTATGGTAATTAAAAATCCTGACAGTAGATTAACTACCATCAGGATTTATTTTTCATCTATTTAATTTTCATAATTGCTTTACCAGGATCAACTGACTCGACATCTTCAACTGTTAATGTTTTGTCGCCTAAATTTGTGATGATGACTGGTGTTACGATACTAGGTGCATGTTCTTGTAAGTACGCTAAGTTAATCTTCATTAAAGGTTGACCTTGAGTTACAGGCTCATCCGTATTAACTAAACTTTCGAAACCTTCACCGTTCAATTTCACCGTATCAATACCAATGTGAATTAAGACTTCTACACCAGTATCTGACTCTAAACCAATCGCATGTTTAGTTGGGAAAATGGTCTTAACCGTACCATCAAATGGTGCTACGATTTCTCCTTTTTCCGGAACAAATCCAACGCCATCACCCATCATTTTTTCAGAGAATACCTTATCAGGCACTTCTGATAACGGAATAATGTGTCCTGTACCTGGCGCATAAATTTCTGTTTCTTTCACTTCTTCAACATGAACAGGTTCATCTGAAACTTCTTCAGTCACAGTTGTTTCACTAGGTTTAGTGATTTCACCTTTCATGATTAACGCCATGTCATGCTTAATTTGATCAGATTTAGGTCCAAAGATTGCTTGCATATTATTACCAACTTCAAGTACCCCTGAAGCACCTAATGCTTTTAATCCTTGTACATCAACTTTAGATTTATCATTTACTTCAACACGTAGACGTGTGATACATGCATCTAAATGTTTGATGTTTTCTTTACCACCCATTGCGTCTAACACGTCAAATGGTAATTTCGCAACACTTGAGTTACGAATTTCTTGTTCTTGGTCTTCACGACCTGGTGTTTTAAGATTAAATTTCTTAATCGCAAAGCTGAATAAGAAATAGTAAACAATCGCGTAAACGATACCTACTGGAATTACTAGTAAGGCGTGTGTACGATCCCAGTTTAATAAACCATAAAGAATGTAATCAATAAATCCACCAGAGAATGTCATACCAATCTTCACATCTAGAAGATGCATTACTAAGAATGATGTACCTGCTAAGATAACATGAATGACATATAGTAATGGTGCAACAAATAAGAATGAGAATTCTAATGGCTCAGTGATACCAGTTAAGAATGATGTTAAAGCTGCTGATAACATTAAACCACCAACAACTTTTTTACGTTCAGGACGTGCATTTCTATAAATTGCGAAAGCTGCAGCTGGAAGACCGAACATCATAAATGGATATTTACCAGTTGTGAATGCCCCTGCTGTAAAAGGTACGCCGTCTTTTAACTGTGCCATCCAAATACGTTGGTCACCACGAATTAAGTCACCTGCATGGTCTTTATATTGACCAAATTCAAACCAGAATGGTGCATAGAAGATGTGATGTAAACCAAATGGAATTAATGAACGTTCAATAATACCAAAGATAAATGTTGTTAATGTTAAGTTTTTATTTAATAAGAAATTAGATAATCCGTTTAAACCATCTTGAATTGGTGGCCAAACGAAACTTAATACAATACCTGTAATGATTGCTACAACTGATGTAACAATTGGTACGAAACGTTTACCTGCAAAGAATCCTAAGAATGCTGGTAACGTAATATTGTAGTACTTATTGTAACACCATGCTGCAAGTGCCCCCATGATGATACCGCCAAACACACCTGTTTGAAGTGTTGGAATCCCTAAAATTAAAGCGTTCGCTGGTAATTTATTAGCTTGGCTTAATTCTTTTGCGCCATTAGCATAGCTATAAATATCATCAATTGTGATATGCATAACTTTACCCATTGTCGCATTCATAATTAAGTAACCTACTAAAGCAGCTAAAGCGGCAACCCCATCACCACCAGCTAATCCAAGTGCTGTACCGACTGCAAATAGCAACGGTAAGTTATCAAAGATAATTTGTCCAGCTGCTTCCATGACAGATGAAATCATTACGAAGACATCCATTTTCAACCATGGTGCTAATTTAACTAATTGTTCGTTGTGCATTGCATTACCGAACGCAAGTAAAATACCAGCAGCTGGTAAAATCGCAACTGGTAACATTAACGCTTTACCAATACGTTGCAATTGACCGAAAAACTTCTTAAACATAAGCCTTATTCCCTTCTTAAATCATTTAACGAACTTTATGACAACAAATAAGACATAAGCAAAAAGAGAAAAGTATATCTAAGAAAACGTAAACTCAATTTTTACTCAACCTAATGAGTGTAGAGCTTTCCCGTTGTCTTCTCTACTTCCAAGGATACAAATTACAAAGCCTTATAGTTAATTCATTACTTAATATGTATAGTGATGATTATAGCTTTGTTGTACCCTAATTAAGACGTTTAACTTGTCTTAACCTCTTTTTTGCTTATGCCTAATTTAATAGTAACACGCAGTTCTTTTGTTAATTAATCTTTATTATATACACATGATAAAACGTTTTCAATACTTTTTTGATCCCACTTTATCGTTTTTTTAAATTATTTCTACAAATACTTAAATACTACATAAAAACTATCGTTATATTAATTCCTCATTGAAAAAGAAGTCTTAAAAAATAAATCCTTACATACTAAAAAAGTAATCTTATGATAAATTACGAACAGAAGTTGTGAAAGTGATTTTATTACTATTAATTTTAATGAACTTAAGTGCTCACACACTTAAATAATTAATTCTAAAATGGATAATAGAGCGTAGTTGAGCGCAGGGCCCTAGCACAAAGACTTTCGCATAGAAAGTCTACAAACAAAGCAAGCTGGGGACGGGGCCTCAACATAAAGAATTTCGAATAGAAATTCTACAAGCAATGCAAGTTGGGGTTGAGGAACTTAAGTGTTCAAACACTTACGTAAGTAGTTCTAAGGTAGATTACGAAGTGTAGTTGTGAAGACGCCTAGGGGAGCAGTGCTGTTAATGAACCTAAGTGCTATAGCACTTAGGTAAGTAGTTCTAAAATGGATAATGAAACGTAGTTGAGCGACGCCTGAGGGAGCAG
>NZ_PPRD01000044.1 GCF_002902575.1 Staphylococcus croceilyticus
GATATATCGTTTTTGTAAAAATAGAATATGTTATACTCTTCATAGATTAATTAAGGGAGCATATTAAAATGCAAGCATTAGTAAAAAAGAGTGCTACATTAACCGTATTCTTTGGTATTATATTTTTCTTATTAAATTATTTTTCAGCTAAACATGATACGATAAGCCCTTTGCTTATTAGAACATTATTAGCAATGTTAACTTTTTTTGTACTATATATTATCGTTTTTTCAATTTTTAATTCTGATGCGCGCAAAATTAAGTTTGGAATAACGCTACCTATTTCAATAGTCATTTTCTTAATTATTGGGGCATTATTTTTCACTATTCAAATTGGTGTGATAATCGGATTAGTTGTAGATCTTATTGCTGGATTTATATGGGAAATCATTGAGAACAGAAATGGAGGTATGCGTTAATGTCGATAATGATAGGTATTGTCTTAATTATAGTGTTACTATTGCTTAGTTTAATTCCTAACTATAAAGCAATGAAACAAGCTCAATCTCAAGGAGTAAAAAGCACACGTTTTACTATAATGGTAGGTATTGATTTAATACTGATTGTACTATTAGTAGTCACTATTATTTTAAAATTAATTATTTAAAAGCTATATTAAAAGCCTTAACATCATTTCATATGTGTACGAAATGATGTTAAGGCTGATTTTTTAAATTCTACCTTGTAATAGTAGAAAATAACCTATTGCTGCTAATACTAAATAAATAATTGTACCTACTATAAATGAACGAAGCTGTATTTTAAATGGAATATGCTTACTAAATATAGGTCCTAGTACTAAATTACCAATGCCAATAATAACGGGTCCGGCTAAGAAGAATACGATAATTTGCCAAGACATATACCCTTACTCCTTATCCTTTTCAAAAAAGCGAGAAATAATTTCATCAAAGTTTAAATCTTTACCAACATATGGAATAGATGAAAAATCTTGTGCTTCAGTCATTTCATTTGTATTAATAATCACATCAAGGCCTGCATTTGTAGCTCCTGTGGCACCATTGGCTGAATCTTCGATAGCTAAACAATGTGCTGGTGAATAGTTAAGCTGTTGCACTGCAGTTAAATATAATTCTGGATCTGGTTTCACCGCTTCTACATCTTCACGACCAACAATTACATCAATATAATTATCTAATCCTAACTTTTGCACAGTAGGTAAAATATCTTTTTTATAACTGCTTGTCGCTATCGCCATAGGAATATGACGTTGCTTCAAATATGCCATTAACTTAGCGATGGTTTCTATCATTTCAAGTTCATGACTTGTTTGATTATGTTCATCGTAAATTTTTTGTTTATTATCCTGCCCTATTTGATTTTCAAGATAGTCATGCAACCCTTGGGCATGCCCACCAATATGACTGCGGTAAAATTCTAATGTCACAGGTTCAACTTTATGATGCGTTAAATGTTTATTAATGATTTCATATAAATGTTTTTCAGTATCAATAATAGTGCCATCGAAATCGAATACGACTGCTTTATACATATGATTGCTCCTTTAAACTTAACAATTATAGTTAAGTTTAACATATGCAATAAACCAGTTCATGCTTCATTTTTCGAAAATTAAAAGATAAAACTTATGTATAATTAAAATCTGAAAATTTAAATAAATATTGTGTAATTATACTTATAAGTTTAAATACGATTACGATTATATTACAGAAGAATTAAATTAAATTTCGTTCGAAAGTCCTAGTGATAATATTCAAAAAGAGTGATACAATCAGTGTGTATTAATGAACGGCGTACGATAATTTAAGTCTTTATAACTAAATGCGTTCTACATATAATCAATAAATTAGGAGGTCATTGCATGTTGTTAGATAAATTCGAAACTTACATTATCAACATTGTAGGTTTGAAATCTAGATCAACTCGAAAAAATTTAATCAAAGTTTGCAAAGACGTTAAGTTTTGCGACTCTTTTCAATACTCTATTATTAAACACAATAATATTCCAGCTTTAGAAGTAAGCTTGCCTAAACAACAGCTTCCCTACTTCATTAGCTTTTTAAGTTTTTATCAATTCTCAATTTACCAAATACTTTCACCTAAGCGTTTAAATACGCTATTAGATTCAGAGCAATCTTATCAATCTTCTAAACGATTCGATGTCGCTATTGATGGCCTCCAAGATGCATTTATTAAAGATAAAGTAATTGATATTATGACTTATTTCTCAAATCACTTTGATATTAAATATACATTAAACAATAACTGTGCAAGCGTATGCTGCCCACCTGAAGTTTTCACTAAGCTATTACAAACTATCGCTTGTCGCAATATTGATATTCTATCAGCTACGTATAAAACACATGTAATGCATAAAGCAAACATTTCTTAATGAAAGAAACACATTATAAAGCGTACATGATTATGACATAAAATAAGTAATTAAATTAAAAAGACAATTTCTATTAAATGATATAGAATTTGTCTTTTTTAATTTCAGATATAAACTTACAAATGAATAAATCATATTTTGGCGAGACTTTTATGATAATTATTATTGAACATAAATAGTTCTAAGATAGATAACGATATGTAGTTGCCAAGACTCATATGTTGACTATTAATGAACCTAAGTGCTAAAGCACTTAGGTAAGAAATTCTAAAGATGAACTACGAATGACGTTGTGTGACGCCTGAGGGAACAGTACAAGTTGAAGACCTTAGAAATTCCCACAAATTTATTTGTGAGGAATTTCTGGCTGAAACTGTACCCTAGGCAAGCACTGCAACAGAATGAGTAAATATTCATCTAAGAATTTCTTTAGAGACGCCCCCCTACTTAAGTGAGTGAACATCTATATTAGAACTACTTTACAAGACTATATCTCTCTAGTGAACGAGCCAACAATACATATTAATGCAAATAAAGAAGCCAGTAAATGAACTTATAAATTCATTTACTGGCTATTTTTCTAAGGGTTATATCTCAGACTTTTCTATTTATAGTACTTTGATTTACTTTTTATCATTTTCATTATAAACAAGATGTTCAAATGCTTCACGTACTTGAGGTACTGTCATACCCACTACAACTTGTACATTTTTACCGCTTTTGACTAAGCCATGTGCCATTTGATCATGTGTAAAGTAGCCACTATCTTCTACTTTAGATTCATCATTTACGGTTAAACGTAGACGTGTTGTACAGTTAGTCACATCTTTAATGTTTTCTTTTCCACCTAAACCTTCTAAATAGTAATGTGCTTTCGCTTCATATTCATTGCTTGGAGTGAAACCTGAATTATCAGTATTTCCTTCACCTTTTTTCTCTTTGTAATCTTTTTTAGAAAATAGTTTCACTTCTTCTTCAGCACGACGACCTGGTAATGGAATGTCAAATTTTAAGATTAAGAATCTAAATACGAAGAAGTAAATTGCTGAGAAGATTAAACCAATAACAACTTGTGCGACATAAGTCATCCAGTGATTTTGACCTAACGGAATCCAGTTAGTAGCGATGAAATCTAGTAAACCGCCACCCATGTTACCTACAACACCAAAGCCATACATGATTGTATCCATTGTTGCTGCCAATAAAGCATGGATAACAAATAAATATGGTGCGATGAATAAAAACGTAAATTCTAAAGGTTCAGTGATACCTACTACGACTGCAGTTAAAGTTGCAGGAACTAATAATGCTGCCACTTTTTTACGATTCTCTTTAGGTGTTGTTGAGTACATTGCTAAAGCAATACCTATAGCACCGAATACTTTCCCGTTACCTTGTAACATAAATCCGTAATGGAATTGATCTTTTAATGGTTTGCTACTTTCAGCAAATTGATTTAAGTGTCTGAACCATTCTGCTTTTAAGCCATCTTTAGCCACGACTGGTCCAACCTCAATTGGCGCATAAATAAAGTGATGTAATCCTGTTGGAATTAATACACGTTCTAAGAAGTGATATAACCATACGCCGATATAACCTGATGCAATGATAAAGTGTTGCATTGATTCAATACCACTTTGAATTGTTGGCCATACAACACAAGTAATTGCAGCAATTGGTAACATTACAAAGAATGAAATCGTTACTACAAACGTTAAACCTTGGAATACGCCTAACATTTCAGGTAATTTTTTGCTGTAATATCTATTATGTATCCAAGTCACAATTGCTGAAATAATAATACCGCCTAAGATATTTGTATCCAATGTTGGAATACCAGCAATTGCTTTTAATCCAGTTACATTTTCAACACCTTTTTCTAAGTTAGCGCCAAATGTATGTGGCCATTGAGTTAAAATCGCGTTAATAAATGTATTGAACATTAAGTATCCCATTAATGCTGCTAACGCCGCATGTCCGGGCGCTTTTTTAGCTAGTGATAATGGTAAACCAACTACGAAGACGATTTCCATGTGATTGAAGATAACCCAACCACCTGATTCAATCACTGACCAGAATTTGAACCAAAATGTATGTTGATCAGCTAACCCACCCATAATGGTTGGGTTTTTAAAGAGTGTTGCAAATCCTAATACAATCCCAAAAAATGCAAACATTAATACGGGAACTATCATTGCGCTCCCAAAACGTTTAATAGCATTCATATTTTTCCCCCCATATCTTTCTTATCTATGTTGTTTAACTATAAATATATAAAGCGTTTTCTTAATAACTTAGTTTTATATTATAGTAAACGCTTTCATATACACAACGTCGTTGACTGATTTTGAAATATTTTTGTATAATCAGTTTAAGTTTTCTATGAGTGAAAATATTTTCAGAAAGAATTAGAGGTGTAATTGTGCTATTAGATGAAAGAGTAAATGCCAATTTCGACAAACTAAATGATAACGACCTCCAAATTGCACATTTCGTTAATACCAATATCAATAAATGTAAAACTTTAAAAATCCACGAACTTTCTCAATATACGCATGCATCTAATGCTACGATACATCGCTTTACGCGTAAACTCGGCTTCGATGGCTATAGTGATTTTAAATCATACTTGAAATTTGAAAGCGAATCATTGAGTCAATTACCCACAGATTCCATAGATGCTTTCAAACAAGAAATTGAAACAACCTTTAATTATTTAGACCGTGTTGATTATAATTTGTTAACAGATAAAATTAATCATTCCTCTACGGTTTATTTGTATGGCACAGGACGTGCTCAGAGGAATGTAGCTGAAGAAGCACAACGAATTTTATTAACGATGCATAAAAATATAATCGTGTTACACGATGAGCATGAAATAAAAATGGTACTTAACCATTCAGTAGATGAAGATTTGTTCTTTATCATTTCTTTATCTGGTGAAACGGCTCAGCTTAGTGACGTGACGAATTTACTTCAACTTCGTCAAAAGTACTTTATTTCTGTGACTACTATGAAAGACAATACGCTTGCACAACATGCCAATTACAATGTTTATGTCGCAAGTAATACATTCTATTTATACGACGGGACAGATTATTCTAGTTTCATTAATTACCATATTTTCTTTGAAACATTATTACGTAAATATAATGAACGCAAAGAGAAAGGTGAACTAGCGTAACCCTGCCCTTAAAAAAATAAGCGTCGAATAGCTATCTATTCGGCGCTTATTAATTATAATAATCCATTATCTTCAACGTACTGATGTAGAACTTCATGCATTTTATCAAACATTAATTCTAGACCATGTACAGTTGCATCATGATATTCTTTTTTCTTATGTTTATATTCTAACGCTGTCAAGCGACGCTCTTTTTCAACTAAAGATTGATAAAAGAAGAACATTTGTGTTCCACCAGACTCACGCTCTTCAAATTCTACTTCAATCACATCTTCATTATCGCTTAACTCAGGCATACCAATAGTCATTTTAATATATTCATCTGAGACTAATTCCTCATATTTACCTTGAATTACATTTTGTTTGCCATTACGAGCATCTACAATACGATACTGGCCGCCTTCATGAATGTCTGCATCAAATACTTTATTTGTACGTTGCGTTGTCATAAACCATTGTTTTAATAAATTAACGTCTGTCCATGCTTGATACACTAATTCTGGCGAATATTTTAATAAGCGTTCAATATGAATTTCAACATGTTCATTTTCCACGTTATACTTTGCCACTTGCTTCACCTACTTTCACTCTTACTCTTATTTTAACGCATTTATAAATAGTACCAAACTTTCAACTATTGAAATGTGTAAATTATTTGTTTTTCATTTTCGAAAATAAAAAAATAAACTAACTCATCAAAATAATTACATTAAGCTTTAGGTTTAACTCTTGGATAGCGCACAATAATAGCAACGACACCACATACGCCTAACATAATTGAATAAATACAATAAGGCATCACACTAAATGGTGATACACTTGCTACTGTAGCAGCGGCAATGACTTGAGGACTGTAAGGTAAGAACCCTTGGAAACAGCCTGCAAAGATATCAAGTAAGCTAGCCGATTTACGAGGATCAACATCATATTCATCAGCAATATTTTTTGCTAAAGGACCAGCCATAATGATTGAAATCGTATTATTTGCTGTCGCAATATCCGCTGCGCTTACTAAGCCGGCGATACCAAACTCAGCGCCACGTTTAGACTTAACTTTCGATCTTACGAAATTAAGTAACCAATCAACGCCCCCATTATGTTGAATAATACCAACTAAGCCGCCAATAAGTAAAGCAATAATCGCAATGTCTTCCATACTCATAAGACCTTCAGACACTGCTTTTAATAAACCTTGCCAGCCAAAAGAACCATCTATAAGACCAATCAAACCTGATAATAATGTACCACCAATTAATACAATGATAACATTAACACCGACAAGTGCTAAGATTAAGACTAACACATAAGGAATGACTTTCACTAAATTGTAGTCGTAGCTTTTTGAGTGATCAATAGTTATACCATTGGTTAAGAAGAAAAGCACTATAATAGTTAATATTGCACCAGGTAATACAATCCAAAAATTCACTTTAAACTTATCACTCATTTTAGTTTTTTGCGTACGGACTGCCGCAATTGTTGTATCTGATATCATTGATAAGTTATCGCCGAACATCGCGCCACCTACAACGGTACCCATCGCTAACGCAGCAGAAATATCAGTCGCTTGCGCAAAGCCGAAACCAACAGGAGCGATAGCTGCTACTGTACCAACAGAAGTCCCCATTGAGATAGAAACAAACATACATATGATAAATAGTCCTACAATAATCAAATTTTGAGGGATAAGGGATAAACCTAAATTAACTGTAGACGTTACGCCACCCATTTTTTCAGTGGTCGTTGAAAAGGCACCAGCAAGAATAAATATAAATACCATTAAAATGATATTAGAATGGCCTGCCCCTTTTGTGAAAATCTCAACTTTGTCTACAAACTTTTCTTTTCTATTCATTAATAAAGCAACAATAACTGTAATCGTTATTGCCACATTAAGTGGCATACTTGTAAAATCACCTGTAATAGTACCTACACCTAAGAATAAAGCTATAAATAATACTAAAGGAAGTAATGCCCAGGCATTGCCTTTCTTCCTATCTTCCATATTTGACCTACTTTCTATAATCTGACATCAATTTAACTTTAAAATTACAAGAATACTAAATTTACGTCAACCTATTTTCATGAAAATTACATAGATTAGCCTTAAATAATGGCGTTAAGTATGTATCAGCTCGTTGAAATGCGAATTTCCCACCAAGTAGCTTTGCACGTTCTCTTCAATTAAAAAAGCGAGAGCATTAACAACTCTCGCATTGACTTCAAATATATGAATTAATCGATTTGAATACCGCCTGTTACACCAAATACTTGTCCAGTGGTATAACTTGACTCTTCAGAAGCAAGCAATACATAGGTACCAGATAACTCAACTGGTTGACCCGCTCTACCTAATGGTGTCTCTTGACCAAATTTAGGAATAGCTGATTGTGGTTGACCGCCACTAATTTGAAGTGGTGACCAGAATGGTCCTGGTGCAACGCAATTTACACGAATTCCTTTTTCACCTAATTCTTCAGAGAAACTTTTTGTTAAAGAAATGATTGCAGCTTTAGATGCCGCATAGTCATGAATAATTGGACTAGGGTTATAACCTTGAACAGATGACGTTGTTGTAATTGAAGCGCCTGGTTGTAAATAATCTAAAGCTTTTTGTACTGTCCAGAAGACTGGATAAACATTCGTTTCAAATGTTTCTTTAAAAGATTCTGTATCGAAACCTTTTAAGTCATCGTGATATTGTTGATGACCTGCTACTAAAGTCACATTATCTAATCCGCCTAGTTCATCATGCGCTTTCTCTACTAAATCATAGTTAAATTGTTCATCACGTACATCACCTGGAATAAGCACCGCTTTACGGCCTGCTTTCTCAATCACTGCCTTAACTTCCTGCGCATCTTGTTCTTCACTCGGAAGATAGTTGATTGCCACATCAGCGCCCTCTTTCGCATAAGCAATCGCAGCTGCACGTCCAATTGCCGAATCGCCTCCAGTCACTAACATTTTATAATCTTGTAAACGTCCGTGACCTACATATGATTCCTCACCACAATCTGGTTGCGGCGTTAATTTAGATTGTAAACCTGGTACAGGTTGTTCTTGCTTCTCATAATCTGACGTTTTAAATTTCGTTCTTGGATCTTGTGCACCCATGTTAAATCATCTCCTATAGAATAATCACTCACTATCTACCCAACTTCATAGCCCTTTTAATCATTCTTTTTGAAAATGCAGAACCAAACAGCGCTCGAAAATGACATATTCTATACCAACAAACACCTTTTATGCGTACTCATCAAGTAATTGATGAACCAACGTAATAAAGTACTCAGGCACCTTTTCCAAAATACGTTCATCAGGATCATACTTAGGATGATGCAAGTCGTACGCACTATTAGAACCAATAAACGCAAAAACACCAGGATGATTAGCCAACAATCCTGAAAAATCTTCACCAATAGTATAGGGTTCATCTAATTCAATAACGTTATAACCGACCTTCTTAGCCGCTTCAATCGCCTGTTCAGTTAATTTCTCATCATTAATTACAGCTTGTGGCAAATGCGTATAAATTAACTCAATCTCTACATTAAAAAGCTGTTCAAGTCCTTTCGAAATATCAGTCATACGTTGTTTAATTCTTTCTTGAATTTCTGGTTTAAATGAACGCACAGTACCTTGAACATAAGCATTATCAGCAATGACATTCCACGTATTACCCGAAGATACTTCGCCAATCGTAACCACTGCGCTATCGAAGGCAGACAAATTACGACTCACTATCGTTTGTAAGCTAGTGATAAGTTGACCTAACACCATAACTGGATCATTGCCTTGTTCTGGTTTAGCAGCATGCGCACCTTTTCCACGAATTTTAAATTCAAATCGATCTACGGCTGACGTTATAGGACCAGACTTTATCGCAAATTCCCCTACATTTAAAGTTGGATAATTATGGAAACCTACAATAGCTTTGACATCATCTAGTACATCAGTTTCCGCCATAGCTAGCGCACCAGTGCCTACTTCCTCAGCAGGTTGGAATAAGAACTTTACTCGCCCTTTTAAATCAGGTTCTTGTGCTTTTAATTGTGTCGCTACTGCTAAAATGCTTGCCATATGAATGTCATGTCCACAAGCGTGCATAACCCCCTCATTAGAAGATGCAAAATCATGGCTTACTTGTTCTTTGATTGGTAACGCATCTATATCTGTACGCACTGCAATACAGGGTTCACCTTCACCTACTTCTGCGACAAACCCTGTTTCAAGCGGAATATCGATAATTTTAATATCGTATTCTTTTAATATTTCTTTTAAGCGCTTCGTTGTTTCATGTTCGTTATTAGACACTTCCGGATATTGATGAAATAAACGACGCCATTGAACGTAATCTTTATATTCTATCATACCGTGCTTCACCTCTTTTTCTTTATCGTATCACAATTGTCAAACTTTTCTTTCAATTATTATTTATCCCAATCTTACATTAAATAAGCCACCCTTTCATAAAAGAGCGACTGAAATTAAATATAATAAATTGTTTTGTTATGAGAGTTATTAAAAGCAATAAATTAATGAGCGTAAAAACATTTGTGTAAGTAGTTCTAAGATGAATAGCGAATGCCATTGCGAAACTCTTGGCGTTTTTTATTTTTATATTGAACACAAGTGCACTTGTGTAAGGCGTTCTAAGATAGATAACGAAACGTAGTTGAGTGACGCCTAAGGGATTTAGAGTTATTGATGAACGCAAGTGTTCAAACACTTACGTAAGTAGTTCTAAGGTAGATTACGAAGTGTAGTTGTGAAGACTCCTAGGGGAGCAGTGCTAGTCGAAGACTACAGGCTGAGACGGCACCCCTGGAAAGCGCAACAACTTAAACAAGTGAATATCTACCTAAGAACTGCTTTACAAGATCGTGGCTCGACCCAGCCCCCTAGGCAAGCGACACAACTTAAACAAGTGAATATCTATCTAAGAACTACTTTTCAAAACCAAGTATTGCAACAAAATAAGTAACATTCACTTAAGAATTTCAAATAATTCACTACACAAGGAAGTGATGAATTAAATTAGCAGCTAATCTTGACGTACGATTATCCACATCATAATCAGGATTAGTTTCTGCAATACTAATAGAAGAAACTTTCTCACTTAAAATTACACGTTTTCCTATATCAAATACTGAATGTGGATATAAACCTAAGACACTCGGTGAACTCACACCTGGCGCAAAAGCACTATCAACCACATCCATACAGATCGTAAACATAATCGTATCATGGTCATGTATAAATCGTTCAATTTTGTCTTTAATCGTCGGGGAAACTTGATGCAATAATTCATCTGCATACACGTATATTATGCCTTTTTCATCTGCATAATCATATAACGCTCGTGTATTACCACCTTGCGCTAATCCAAGCACTAAGTAATCTGCACGTTCATCTTTATCTAATATTTGTCTAAACATCGTTCCTGAAGTTGGTGCTTCATCTGGACGTGTATCAAAGTGTGCATCAATATTAATAATACCGATAGAGGCATCAGGATAAATTTCTCTTGTAGCTAAATATTGCGCATAGGCAATATCATGTCCACCACCAATTAAAAAGGTTTGATTATGATTTTTAATCACTTGAGCTGATAATTTAGCCATCTCTTGTTGCGTTTCACTAAGTTCGCCATCTTTATATTCGACATTTCCGTAATCAATTACCGCTTCACATTCACTCAAATCAGGCAATTTAGCAAATTCTCGTTTTATTGCATCTGGTCCTTTTTTCGCACCTACTCGACCTTTATTTAATTCTATGCCTTTATCAACGGCATAGCCTAATAAACCTACACCCGATTTATCTTCGTTCATATCCATTTTTTCTAAATTAGCAACTTTTACTGTTTGAAAATGTCTAAATTGCTTTGGATCAGTTTCACTATCAATTCTGCCTGTCCATAGTTTTGGATTACCTAGTGTATACATTGAGTTGCCCCCTAAAAAATAAATATTATATTTAAATCATACATTATTTAATTCAATTATGTCATTATAGCTTTATATTTGTTTGATACCCAATTCCAAACATTTTAAGACATTAAAAATTGTTTTCAATAAGATAAAAATAATTCAAGACTATTACATTTTAATGATATTTAAAATGGACAATTTATTTATACCCAAGTAATATGTATAATGTTAAAGAAAGAGTTTATACGGTTACCCTAATGGAGGTTACATAAATGAAGACGAATCGTATTTCAGGATTTCAATGGGCGTTAACAATCTTCGTATTTTTCGTTGTAACAATGGCGCTATCCATTATCCTACGAGATTTTCAAGCTACAATCGGTATTAAACGTTTTGTTTTTGATATTAGAAATTTAGCACCTGCTATAGCTGCAGTAATTTGTATCCTGGCTTTTAAAAATAAACCTGTACAACTTGCTGGTTTGAAATTATCAGTTAATATCAGAGTAGTGGAACGTATGTTACTTGCATTAATTTTACCTTTAATTATTTTCATTATTGGTATGTTCAGTTTTAATGCATTTGCGGACAGTTTCATCTTACTTCAAGCTTCTGATTTATCAGTTTCAGTATTTACTATTTTAATTGGACATATCGTTATGGCGTTCTTCGCTGAGTTTGGTTTCCGTTCTTATATTCAAAATATTACGGAAACTAAAGTAAATACATTTTTCGCTTCTATTATCGTTGGTTTAATGTATTCTGTATGGACGGCGAATACGACGTATGGTACTGAATACGCTGCATACCATTTCCTTTACACGTTTATGTTCTCAATGATTGTTGGTGAACTTATTCGTGCTACACGAGGCCGTACAATTTATATTGCGGTGATTTTCCATGCAGCGATGACATTTGCGCAAGTGTTCTTATTTAGTGAAGAGCTTGGCGATGTCTTCTCAATGAAAGTAATTGCTTTAAGTACAACCATCGTTGCGATTGTCTTTTACTTATTAAGTTTAATTGTTCACTTCATTTTCTATAGAAACACGAACCAATCTTTAGATGAAGTTGAACCAAATAATTACTTAGATCATATGAATGACGATGACAATTTTGCTTCTGAAAAGGAAGGCTCAGTTACGCGTCATGAAAAAGATAATCATTTATCTGATACTGATAGTACTTCAAGCGTTAAAGAGAATTTAAAAGAAAGTGCTTCTTACGAGAATGATAGACATTCATCAGTAGTAGATAGTGCTAAAGATAAAATCGACAGCACTAAAAATAAGTAAATAGTTCGTTAAAAAAGCCACTTCATTATTCGCTATGAAGTGGCTTTATTAGTTATGTAGGTTTTACTCGTTTTAGTTGTTTCGCTTTCCAGTGGCAAAGGCTCAAGCCTGTAGTCTTGTAAGGACGTTCTTAGATAGATACTCACTCACTTAAGTTGCTAAGCTTTCCAGGGGTGCCGTCTCAGCCTGTAGTCTTCGACTGGCACTGCTTCCCTAGGAGTCTACGCAACTACGTTTCGTTATCTATCTTAGAACGCCTTACACAAGTGCATTTGCACTTGTGTTCAATATGAAAAAAAGCCAGGAGTCTTCACAACTACACTTCGTAATCTATCTAAAAACTATTTTAATAAATATAAAAAATATACATCATCAATAATTCTAATTCCTTTATGAGCTATTATTAGTTTTAGAATTTATTTATACAATTGTCACGGTGGATATATATTGTTCATTTCTATTTTTCATGTGTTATTTATTTATGATTTGTACGCCTTGTTGTGTACCTACAATGACTTGGTCTGTGACGTCTAAGAAATAGCCTGTTTCTAAGACACCTGTTAGATGAATGAGGAATTCGTGGAATTCGTAAGGGTCTATTTTTTCATTTAATTGACAATCGATAATATAATTGCCGTTGTCTGTAATAAATGGAACATCACCATTCATGCGACGTTCAGTTTGAATCTTACCGTAAGATTCAATTTTTTTAGTAGTATGTAACCAATTAAATTTATCTACTTCGACAGGTAACTTAAAGTTTTGACCTAAGTAGTCTACCATTTTCCCTTCATCGACTAAGACAACAAAGCGTTCGGCCATTTCATCGATGACTTTTTCTCTAAATAGCGCACCTCCGCCACCTTTTACTAAGTTAAGCTGCGGGTCTACTTCGTCTGCGCCATCAATCGCTAAATCTACATGCGAAACATCGTTAATATCTACAATATTCATATTCAATTGTTTGGCAAGATATTCACTTTTATTAGATGTACAGACACCTGTGATATTGAGTTGTTCATCTTTTATACGTTCTGCAATTTTAGGAATAAGTAATTCAATAGTGCTGCCTGTACCAATACCTAAAATCATATTATCTGCAATTTGAGCAACAGCATCATCAACTGTCATACGTTTAAGCTCTTGTGAATCTTTCATGTTTACTGAGACCCCTTTACATGTTTACTTACTCACTATTTTACATGACATACTAAAAAATATATAGCACTTGTAGATATTTATTAATGATTATCGCTTATCTTTTCAAAAGAATTATAGTAAACTTTTGCTTAAAACAGTATGAGGAGGGACATCAATGATTTCTATCTATGCAATTTCTACTGGAAAGATTGAAGACTTAGATTATGGACAAAAGCGTCAAATGCTTTCTGCTTTGAATAAAGCCCCATTTTCAGGAAAAATGTGGTTATCTACTTTAGGATTTGTAGAAGATGAACAAGCGTATAAAGACCATGGTGGGCCTCATAAAGCAGTGTGTAGCTTTAGTAAAGCAAATTATGCCATGTATAAAAAAGATCTCACGCACTTACCCGAGTATGCGATGTTTGGCGAAAATCTTACAATAGAAGATTTAGATGAGTCTGATGTGTATTTCGGCAATCAGTACCGTTTGGGTGAAGCGACAATCGAAGTATCAGAAATTCGTGAACCTTGTTGGAAAGTTCAAACGAAATATGGCATACCAGATTTAGTCAAACGAATGTCATCATCTGGAAAGACGGGGTTCTACTTTAGAGTCATTCAAGAAGGCTTTGTGAAGGAAGACGACAATTTAGAACTCGTTCAATTGGCTGATACTGATACGCGATTGTCTGTCCAAGAACTCAAAGATATCTATTATAATGATCGTAAAAATTTAGAACGTTTAAACTATGCACTTCAAAACCCATATTTATCGCCACAGCGAATTGAAAAGTTAGAAAAAATGCGTAGTGTTGCGGTTAAAGGACGTAAATAAAAAACTCTGATTAGTTAAATAGAAATGAATTTCTCATTCTTAACTAGTCAGAGTTTTTGTCTTATTGTTCTTTCTTTTCAGCAATATGGTAAATCGTTTTTGAATAGAATTTCTCATTTGCTTTTAAGATTGATTTCGCTTGCGCTCTATCAATATTAATGTCATTCGGTAAAAATTGTGTTTCTAAAGCGACACCTGAATGTGCTTTATAAATATTGAAATCACTCTTCCAATCTGACGTATGATTAAACGTAAAAACAACCACATTAGGCATTGTTGTTTCAACATCTAGCGCAAATTCATTATTTTCAATAAGAAGTTGTTGATTGCCAATTTCAAAAGGATGGTCTAACCCATTATGAGCTTGAACCTGTTCAGCAATTAATGAATTGTCAGAAGAAAAAATATCTTTAAAGTAAATACTATCACTCTTAAAAATATCTATTAAATCAATTGTTTGAGTATTTGAAATTAAATGAGTGTCATCGATTGGGTACATATTCAATTTACTACTTGTAAGTTTGTGATTATCTATGACATTGTTATCTCTATTCAAGTTAAAGTACACATGATTGGTTGGATTGAATAAGGTATCTTCATTAGATTGACCTTCGTATTCAATCGTCCATCTATGTTCCATATCGTACGTATGTATAACTTTAATCGTCATATCCCCTGGATAACCATCTTCTTTCGATTGTAATTGAGTAGTAAAAATAATCTTAACATTCGTGATATTATCTTTAATTTCATAATCGAATAAACGTTTATCGAGACCATTGCTGCCTCCATGAAGATGATGTGGTCCATTATTTGCTTCAAGCTGATACGTTTGATTATTTAATGTAAATGATGCATTACCTATACGCCCTGCATATCGTCCGATTGTAGCTCCAAAGTTATAAGGGTTCTGAGGGTAGAATTCATCCGCCTCAACTCTATTGCCCAATATGATATTATTATCATGATATTTCCATGACACAATACGTGCACCATAATTCGTAAATACAATATTTGTTTCTTCGTTGTCAATTTTAATTAAGTCAATACCGTGATTTTGATTCTCTACTTCAACTTTCATTACTTACGTCTCCCTCTTAACACGCTTAATCAGGCTCTGCTCGGTAAGATCATCACAAGTACACCTATGATGCAAATTAATGCGCCAATTAAATCGTATTTATCTGGCGCTTGTTTATCAATAACATATGCCCATACTATGCTCATGACAATAAAGACGCCGCCATAAGCTGCATAAACACGCCCGAAAGTTGGAAATGACTGAAATGTAGCGACGATACCATACATGATGAGTATGACACCTCCTATAAATCCTAACCAACCTGATTGTCCTTCCCTTAACCACAACCAAATTAGATAGCCACCACCAATTTCACAGAAACCTGCTAATAAAAAGATAAAGATGGAATAAAGCATTTCTATATCCTCCGATACAATGAACTTTGTTAGTTGTATTGTATCAACTCGTAACGCTCTTTATCTAATTAATTTTAAGCACTGACTTTTTCACATACATATTGTTACACTTTTCTTATTAATATTCCATACATTTTATATAAATTAAAAAATGAAAACGCTATCTATAAAATATTTTTTGTAGATAGCGTTTTCTTATTATATTTATTAACGAAATTGTTTGTTAAGACGATAGAATTGAATAGCTAATATTATTCCTGAAATCACTAAAAATAACATTGTAATAATAGATCCAATAGGCCAGTGATGCATAAATAATTCCACTACACAATCAATTATCACAATAATAGTTAGAGCAATAACTATCCAAATATAGTTTGATGCATAAGTATTAATAATCGTTTGTTTTTGCTGTTCATCAGCAAATCGATAATTAGGAATAAGTCTTAAAATTCCTTTAGGATTAGCTTCTCTTTCTTCAATGCTAGGTACATATTGCTCAGTTATTTGAATTCGCTTATCATTATCTAACATAAAATTAATGAAATAAATTGGAAAAAGAATAAAAAGAAATGGATTTATCTCCCATTCAATATGTCCTTTATAAATCAGTGGTACGATAAAATTAGTAATAAGTATAATAAAAATGACCCACATTAACCAAAACCAGAAACGTTTAAATTTAGATTGGCGATTCAGTTTTCTTTTATCTTCATGCGTTTTAACATAGATAAACAAGTCGTCCGCAGTTTCTTTATGAATAGTTAGCCTACACATAATTACGATTAGAATTAATAGACTTCCAATCAGTAATGGAGATAAAAATGATCTTTCAACATCGCTCATTGCTTCAAAGTACATTATCGCACCTAAAAAATTTAAACTAATAATGCCATGTTTAGCTTTAATGAGTTGATATTTTTCGCTTATCCTTTCATCCGTCTCTGTCATCTTCTCCCTCCCAGAATAAATCGTCTAATGTTACGCCCAATGTCTTCGCAATATTAATACATAACTTCAATGAAGGATTATATTTATTGTTCTCTATCATATTAATCGTTTGACGTGAGACGCCAACTGAACGTGCAAGTTCTAACTGGGATATTTTACTTACACCTCGATATTTTTTAACGTTATTCACTTTCCCTCACTTCTTTCAAGCTCCCATTTATTTAAAGCATAACGACTCACCTTAACTATTGTCAAATATATGTGACGTTATCCTTTTGATTTTAATTCATTTTATTTCTTTAATACTTCAATTATAATTGCTATAATACTATACATTTAACATAGCACTCTAGTCTTATATCTTGATGGAGTGCATTTTTATATTTTTCATTTG
The DNA here is from genome assembly GCF_002902575.1 of Staphylococcus croceilyticus. Lineage (GTDB taxonomy): Bacteria > Bacillota > Bacilli > Staphylococcales > Staphylococcaceae > Staphylococcus > Staphylococcus croceilyticus. Next base: position 17,550 of record NZ_PPRD01000044.1, read on the forward strand.
ACGAATTGTAATATTAAGTGCAACACTAATAAAATTCCATAAAAAAGGCCCATGATTGGCACTTTATTGTAAGATGTTAATAA
>NZ_PPRD01000045.1 GCF_002902575.1 Staphylococcus croceilyticus
GGTTCTACGCAAACATCGGTTGATAAATAAAAAAATTATTTAATTATAATTAGATTAAGCGACAAAGAGGAAATCAGACTTTTTTAGTCTTGGTTTCCTTTTTATTTTCTTAAATAATCGTTCTTTGACGATGATACGACATTTGAAATTATCAAAGTTACGATAACCGTAGGCTATGCGTTTTTGAACTTTAATTTTATTATTAAAACCTTCGATAGGTCCGTTTGATAAATGAGGAGAATTGAACGTATTCATAATATGAGGTGAAAATTTATCAAATGTTTTTAATACTCTATTTAAACCTTTAGAAATAGATGTTTCGTCTTTAATACAATTAAAGAACGTTTCCGATTGATTACGTTTTAAAGCCCGTCTAAGTTGATGGCCCACTTGATGCGTAGATTTAAGTATGTCACTTTCTTCTAACATATAATTCAAGACACCTTGAGGTGTCATCCATTTATCAAAGAGTTTCACAGGACCATAAATAAAGCTTTCTAGGTTTTCTGTGTCGGTAAGAAATATCTTCCAATGACGTTTTAACTTATTATAAAATCGTTGGTCTGTGTATCTAACTTCATTCATCAAACGAATACGCGCAGTGTTAATTTCTCTATTAATAGATTGAACAATGTGAAAACGATCAATAACGATGCGTGCATTAGGGAATAACTCTTGAATCATATAAATATATGCTTCAAACATATCAA
>NZ_PPRD01000046.1 GCF_002902575.1 Staphylococcus croceilyticus
TAGAGGTAATTGCGCTATTTTTGTATTCAAAACATAAAAATTGGACTGATGATTTTTAGTCATCAGTCCGATTTATTATAGAGCCAAATATCACCCTTTTTTTACAAATATGTGAAACTGAATGTAAGCCTTTACAAAACTTGTCTAGACAAGTTATACTTTATGTATTAAAGATAAGGGAGTGAAAGGCGTGGCTGTCAAAAGAAAAGATGTACAAGACATCGTAAAAGCAATTGGTGGCAAAGACAATGTTGATACTGCAACCCATTGTGTAACTCGTTTGCGTTTAGTATTAAAAGACGATAATAAAGTTAATAAAGAAGCTTTAGATGATAATACGTTAGTAAAAGGTCAATTTAAAGCGGACAATCAATACCAAATTGTAATTGGTCCAGGAACAGTAGACGAAGTATATAAACAATTTATAAAAGAAACAGGTGCAGAAGAAGCGTCGAAAGATGAAGCGAAAGCAGCTGCAGCTAAAAAAGGTAATCCAGTACAAAGATTGATTAAATTATTGGGAGATATCTTCATTCCTATCTTACCTGCTTTAGTTACTGCCGGGCTTCTTATGGGGATTAATAATCTTTTAACAATGGAAAATCTATTTGGTCCTAAGCCACTTGTAGAACAGTTCCCACAACTAGGTGATATTTCGAACATTATCAATGTTATCGCGAGTACCGCATTTATCTTCTTACCAGCATTGATTGGTTGGAGTAGTATGAAAGTCTTCGGTGGTAGTCCTATCTTAGGTTTGGTACTTGGCTTGATTTTAATGCATCCACAATTGGTATCACAATATGATATTGCAAAAGGGCATATCCCAACTTGGAATCTCTTCGGTTTAGAGATCAAACAGTTAAACTATCAAGGACAAGTATTACCAGTATTAATCGCGGCTTATGTACTTTCACTCATTGAAAAAGCGCTTAACAAGGTCGTACATGATTCTATTAAAATGCTCGTGGTAGGTCCAGTAGCATTATTAATCACTGGATTCTTAGCGTTCATCATTATTGGACCGATTGCTTTAGCCATTGGAACTGCAATCACTGGGGCGATTCAATTCGTCTTTGAACATGCTGGTTGGTTAGGTGGCGCAATTTATGGTTTCTTCTATGCACCACTTGTTATCACAGGTTTACATCATATGTTCTTAGCAGTTGATTTCCAATTAATGGGAAGTAAATTAGGTGGTACATACTTATGGCCGATCGTTGCTATCTCTAATATTTGCCAAGGCTCAGCTGCATTTGGCGCATGGTTTATTTATAGACGTCGTAAAATGGCGAAAGAAGAAGGTTTAGCGTTAACTTCAAGTGTGTCAGCATTTTTAGGCGTAACAGAACCCGCAATGTTTGGTGTGAACTTACCACTTAAAGTGCCTTTCTTCGCTGCAATTTGTACTTCAGGCGTTTTAGGCGCAATTATCGGTGCAAATAGAGTACTAGGAAACGTAGGCGTTGGCGGTGTTCCAGCATTTATTTCAATCAAGAGTGAATATTGGTACATTTATATTCCAATCACATTACTTGCTATTATAGTACCAGCAATTTTAACGATCATTTTCTCAAGATTTACTACGGTTAAAGCTAAGAAAATGGTTGAAAATCCTGACGAAACAAAATAAGGGTAACGCACAACAATAAAGACGTTCACGTATCATTTTATAAGTACTTGGACGTCTTTTCGTTTAATCCTATTTACTACATATAAAGGTGGAATGAAAATGGCTCAACAAGACTGGAAAAAATCAGTAGTTTATCAAATTTATCCTAAATCATTTAATGATACCACTGGCAACGGCCAAGGGGATTTAAACGGTATTATTGAAAAATTAGACTATCTACAATATTTAGGTGTAGATTACATTTGGTTAACGCCAATTTATGAATCACCTATGAATGATAACGGCTATGATATTAGTAATTATTTTAAAATAAATGAACAATTTGGCACGATGGAAGATTTCGAAACATTAGTTAAAGAAGCTCATCAACGTGATTTAAAAGTAATGATGGACATAGTCATTAATCATACATCTACGGAACATCAATGGTTTAAAGAAGCGATTAGTTCAAAAGATAATCCATATCGCGATTTTTATTTCTTCAGACCATCTCAGGATGGACCACCGACGAATTGGGAATCAAAATTTGGTGGCAATGCTTGGCAATATGATGAACATACAGAAGAATATTACTTACATCTGTTTGATGTCACACAAGCAGATTTAAATTGGGATAATGAAACTGTTCGCAAAGCGTTATACGATGTCGTTAATCATTGGATTGACTTTGGTATAGATGGTTTCCGATTTGATGTCATTAACTTAATATCTAAAGGCGAATTTAAAAATTCACCTAAGATAGGCAAAGAATTTTATACTGATGGCCCACGCGTTCATGAGTATCTTCATGAACTAAATCGCCATACATTTGGAGATAAAGATATGATGACAGTAGGAGAAATGTCATCTACAACGATTGATAATTGCATTAAGTACACGCAGCCTGAGCGCCAAGAATTAAGTAGTGTATTTAATTTCCATCATTTAAAAGTGGATTATGTAGATGGAGAAAAATGGACGAATGCGAAATTGGACTTTCTAAAATTAAAAGAAATTTTGATGGAATGGCAAGTGGGCATTAATAAAGGCGGCGGTTGGAATGCGATCTTCTGGTGCAACCACGACCAACCTCGTGTAGTGTCACGTTTCGGAGATGATTCAACTGAGGAGAATCGTCAAGCCAGTGCTAAGATGTTGGCAATTGCTCTTCATATGTTGCAAGGTACACCTTACATTTACCAAGGTGAAGAAATCGGTATGACCGATCCACACTTTGATTCTATTCAACAATATCGCGATGTTGAGTCTTTAAATGCTTATGAAAATTTAAAACATAAAGGCATAGACGAAGAGGAGATTTTAACTATTTTAGGTCAAAAATCACGTGACAATTCACGTACGCCAATCCAATGGACCTCAAATGAACATGCTGGTTTCACGACGGGTACACCATGGATTGATATACCTAATAATATTAATAAAGTAAATGTAGAAGATGCTATGGAAGATGAACATTCTATTTTACAAACGTATCGCCAACTTATCGCCCTACGTCATGAACATGATATTATTACTTATGGCGATATTGAGCCAATGTATATGGAACACCCTCAATTATTTATTTACAGTCGTAACTATCAAAATCAATCTTGGCTAGTGATTGCTAACTTTTCAAAAGAAGCAGTTAAACTTCCAGATGAAATCGATACAAATGGAAATATTGTGATTAAAAATGGTACGGTGGAGAATGGTGAAATATCACCATTTGGTGCAATAGTGATTGAACGTTCATAATGATTGGCTAAGCAGACTGGTGGAGAAAAGATGGCACAACAGAAATTTATAACGATTTATGATGAATTAAAACAAGGTATCTTCGATGGTACTTACAGCTATGGTGATCAATTACCTTCTGAGCATGAATTAGTTGAGAAATATCATGCTTCGCGTGAAACAGTAAGGAAAGCACTAGAACTGTTAGCGAATGATGGGATGATTCAAAAGATTAGAGGTAAAGGTTCTATCGTCATCGACCAAGGCATGACGGAATTTCCTTTCTCGAATTTAATTAGTTTCAAAGAAGTGAAAGAAGAATTAGGCTTGAAACATACCACGAATGTCCTTCTTAATGAAGTGATTGAAGCGGATGCAGTGCCTCATGTTAAGAAGCACCTTAATTTAACGCAGAATCAACCTCTTATCCATGTTATAAGAAGCCGCAGTGTGAATGGCATAGTAAAGATTTTAGATGAAGATTATTTTTTAACTTCGATAGTCCCATCTATTACTGATCAAGTAGCGAAAGACTCAATCTATTATTATTTGGAAACGGAATTAGGTTTAGAAATTAGTTATTCCAATAAAGCGATTACGTTTGAGCCATTTACTGATTGTGAATACGATGTTTTTGGAAAAGTGCAGCCCCCATACACGGCGACAGTAAGAAGTATTGTTTATTTGAAAGATACAACACAATTTCAATATAATGTGTCTAAGCACTTAGCAACAGAATTTAAATTTAATGAATTTTCAAGAAGACATACGAAATAAAAGCGTCATTGAAGAGCACGAGAGAGAGGTTTGTATCAATAGCGCGTGATTCTTTGCAACATTATGCTTGCATTTAGTTTATTATTTATAGTATTATTAAACTTACCGTGCTAGGTGGGGAGGTAGCGGTTCCCTGTACTCGAAATCCGCTTTATGCGAGACTTAATTCCTTCGTTGAGGGTGTGTCTTTGTGAAGTCTGCCCGAAGCACGAGGTGTTTGAAGATTTCGGTCCTATGCAATATGAACCCATGAACCATGTCAGGTCCTGACGGAAGCAGCATTAAGTGGATCCTCATATGTGCCGTAGGGTAGCCGAGATTTAGCTATCGACTTCGGTAACGTTTATGATACACACTCGATTCGAAGGTGCGCGGTTTTTTTATATTTAAAATTAATAAACTTATACATAGATAATCAACCTACAGGTGACTTTAATTTAAAGTCACCTCTTTTTTGTATAGAATAAAGAAGTATAATATTTATATGTGAAATAAAGAGGCATGGAGTTTTATCAACATTGGGGCCTTTTCAAAATAGGGAAGCGTTAAAGATATACGAATAGGGGGATAATGGATGCAAATCTATTTAAGCACTTTAACTGAAACGGACTATGCTGCGACGCTAGATAAAATTGAAGAAAGCTATAATCAACACGCAAATCAAAATGGTGCGTCACAACGTCAGCTTGTAGCGCGCTTACGTCAAGCGGAAACTTATAACTATGAGTTAGAAGTGATTGCTAAAAATGAAAATGGAGAAATCATCGGTCACATCATGTTAAGTGAAGTTAATCTTGTTACAGATGATAATAAATATAAAGCTCTAGAACTCGTGTCTCTCATTGTAGATGAACGTATACATAATCAAGGATTAGGTAAAGCGTTAGTTCAAGCTATTGAAGAACGTGCTAAATCGCAGCATTACACTACAATTATAGTGGGATGTAGTCCAGATTATTTTGAAAAGATAGGATATGAGCGTGCAGATGTACATCATATTTTCTCAAAAGAAACAAATGAAGATAAATTACGTGTGAAATTCTTATGGGATCAGTTAAATGATTATCCCCATGGTACCGTGCGTAATGCAGATATAATATAAAATTGAGTTAAGTCTAGGAAAGTAAGGCATGATATAATATAACGTAATTGTTAACGGAGGTGCGAATGTGAATTATCAAGCTTTATATCGAATGTTTAGACCTCAAAGTTTCGAAGACGTTGTAGGTCAAGAACATGTAACGAAAACGTTACGCAATGCTATTTCAAAAGGGAAACAATCGCATGCCTATATATTTAGCGGCCCAAGAGGTACAGGTAAAACAAGTATTGCCAAAGTATTTGCCAAAGCGATTAACTGTTTGAACCCTCATGACGGAGAGCCGTGTAATGAGTGTGCCATCTGTAAAGGGATTACCCAAGGTACAAATGGCGACGTTATCGAAATTGATGCGGCTAGTAATAACGGTGTAGACGAGATTAGAAATATTAGAGATAAAGTAAAATACGCACCTAGTGAATCAAAATATAAAGTATACATTATTGACGAGGTTCATATGCTTACGACGGGGGCTTTCAACGCATTATTAAAAACGCTTGAAGAACCTCCTGCACATGCGATTTTTATATTAGCAACAACTGAACCTCATAAAATTCCTCCAACTATTATTTCACGTGCACAGCGTTTTGATTTTAAAGCGATAGGCACAGAGCAAATTATAGAGCGATTACGTTTTGTAGCTGAGGAACAGGAATTACAATATGATGATGCTGCCCTTGAATTTATTGCCAAAGCGTCTGAAGGCGGTATGCGTGATGCATTAAGTATTATGGATCAGGCCATTGCATTCGGTGATGAGCACTTAACATTACAAGACGTATTAGACGTGACAGGCAGTGTCGATGAAGTGGCATTAAACGACTTATTTAAAGAAGTGGTTGATGGGAATGTGAAAGAAGCCTTTACACGTTATCATCGCTTTATCGCAGAAGGTAAAGAGGTTAATCGATTAATTAATGATATGATTTACTTCGTGCGTGATACGATTATGAATAAAACGGTTGAAGGTGAAACAGAATATGATGCCTTACTCCGATTCGATTTAGAAACCTTATATCATTTAATTGATATCATTAATGATACGTTAGTTTCAATTCGCTTTAGTGTTAATCAAAATGTGCATTTCGAGGTTTTATTGGTGAAAATTGCTGAAATGATAAAAAATCAACCAGAAAATGTCCAAAACGTAGCTACAACTCAAGTGGCTGCAGAACCTCATAATGAAGTGATACTACAAAGAATGGAACAACTTGAAAATGAATTAAAAATGTTAAAAGCACAAGGTATCACACCATCTAATAATAAAACTAACGCAACTCAAGCGAACAATAGAGGAAAACGTGCAAATAAAAATCCTTTCTCTATGACTCAAATCGCTAAGGTTTTAGATGAGGCTAATAAAGAAGATATTCAGTTATTAAAAAAACATTGGCAAGAAGTCATTGATTATGCTAAAAGTAACGATAAAAAATCCTTAGTCAGCTTATTACAAAATTCTGTGCCAGTTGCAGCGAGTGCTAAACGTGTTTTAGTTCAATTTGATGAAGAGATTCATTGCGAAATTGTTAATAGAGATGAAGAAAAACGTAGTAACATTGAAAATGTCGTTAGAAATATTATCAATAAAGATGTAGAGGTAGTGGGTGTACCATCTGATCAATGGATGCGAGTGCGTTCGGAATATCTTAACAATCGAAGAAATAATGACAGTGAAGAAAATAAAGAAGCTAATAAGAATGAAGACAAAGAATTGGATGTGGCTCAAAAAGCACGCGATTTATTTGGCGAAGAAACGGTCAATTTAATCGACGAATAAAATTTATTTTTAGAGATAGATGTTTCTAAAAGTAATAATGATAGGCCCTAGAGCGGATAAATAGTGATACATGACAATGATAATAAACGCATGTATAATAAATTATAAATTAAAAGTAAATACTTATATATTTAAGGAGGAAATGATATTATGCGCGGTGGCGGAAATATGCAACAAATGATGAAACAAATGCAAAAAATGCAAAAGAAAATGGCTCAAGAACAAGAAAAACTTAAAGAAGAACGTATTGTAGGTACTGCTGGCGGTGGCATGGTTGCTGTAACAGTTACTGGCCATAAAGAAGTTGTAGATGTAGAAATTAAAGAAGAAGCAGTGGATCCAGATGATATCGAAATGCTACAAGACTTAGTTTTAGCAGCTACAAACGAGGCTATGAACAAAGCGGACGATTTAACACAAGAACGTTTAGGCAAACATACTCAAGGCTTAAATATTCCAGGAATGTAAGAATAGATGCATTATCCAGAACCCATATCTAAATTAATAGATAGTTTTATGAAACTGCCAGGCATTGGTCCCAAGACGGCTCAACGTCTGGCATTTCATACTTTAGATATGAAAGAAGACGATGTTGTCCAATTTGCTAAAGCCTTAGTAGATGTTAAACGAGAACTTACTTATTGTAGCGTATGTGGTCATATCACTGAAAATGACCCTTGTTACATTTGTGAAGATAAACAAAGAGACCGCTCAGTTATCTGTGTAGTTGAAGATGATAAAGACGTCATTGCTATGGAAAAAATGCGAGAATATAAAGGGCTTTACCATGTATTACATGGCTCCATTTCTCCAATGGATGGTATTGGTCCAGAAGACATCAATATTCCTACTTTAATAGATAGACTAAAAAATGAAGAAGTTAAAGAACTTATTCTCGCTATGAATCCAAACCTTGAAGGCGAGTCAACAGCTATGTATATTTCAAGGTTAGTTAAACCTATCGGTATAAAAGTGACGAGACTAGCGCAAGGACTTTCAGTAGGTGGAGACTTAGAGTACGCTGATGAAGTTACACTTTCAAAAGCTATCGCAGGTAGAACAGAAATGTAAGAATAATTAAGCCACTATTTATAGAAGAAACTGTTTCAAGTTAGTGTTAATACTAATGAAATGAGCCATTCTTTTAGGAAATAGTGGTTTTTTTAAATTTATTTATAGAAAATGTAAATTTTTTAAAGTTTGTTTTTATAGTGATTTGATTACTAATAGTAGGGTAAAATATATGTTATTAAACTTATTAAGCGTACTTTGCGGTTTATATACTAATTAAAGTTCGGTTATTACGTTGAAAATGCTTATTCGTAATTGAAAAGGTGTAATTTTTACCGTTGTGAAATACTTGGAAAGCCTGTATAGTATATATCTGTTGAGCGGAACAAATCAACGAACATTAAAATACTTCAAAAATTAAATAAAAAAAGTTATTGACTTTCTAGTCGATAGCGAGTATAATTAATTCTTGTGGTAAAGAAATGAACATTGAAAACTGAATGACAATATGTCAACGTTAATTCCAATAAATGTAAC
>NZ_PPRD01000047.1 GCF_002902575.1 Staphylococcus croceilyticus
AAGGTTTATTTTTAATAAGCTATTACTAGGAATGAAAGTGAAATTAAGTTATTAATTTAATCTATATTAATAAATTTATTTTCTTCATTTTTAAAATACATAATTGTTTAAAATGGTTTAAACACAACTTAATACAAAATCAATCAAAGAGAGGGCACTATTTTGATTCTTATTACAATTTGTATCGTATTAATATTATGGCTCGGTATTAAAGAAAAGAAACGCCATAGTAATCGATTAAAGAAAATTCCCCTACGAATCAACATAAACGGTATCCGAGGTAAGTCAACGATTACAAGGATGATTTATAGCGTATTAAGAGAAGACCATTATCATGTGATTGGTAAAACTACAGGGACAGACGCCCGTATGATGTATTGGTTTACAGAGAAAGAATATCCCGTAATTAGAAAACCTCAAGGGGCCAATATTGGTGAACAACGAGATATTGTACGTAAAGTAGTTAAGCGTAAAGCGAATGCTTTAGTAAATGAATGTATGGCGGTTAATCCTGATTATCAAATCGTCTTTCAAGAGGATTTAGTTAAAGCAAATATTGGCGTAATCGTCAATGTAATGGAAGACCATATGGATGTGTTAGGTCCAACTTTACAAGATGTTGCGCAAGCGTTCACTGCAACGATTCCTCGCAAAGGGAAACTGGTTGTTATGAAAGATGCTTATACTGACTTCTTTGCGAAAGAAGCCAAAAAGCGTAAAACCGAATTAATCGTAGTAGATAAAGACGAGATTCCTGAATCTTATTTAAGAAAATTTGACTACTTAGTCTTTCCAGACAATGTGGCTATTGCATTAGGGGTAGCACAAGCAGTAGGTGTAGATAAAGATGTTGCGTTAAGAGGTATGTTAAATGCACCACCTGATCCAGGTGCGGTCGAAATTAAGTATTTTAATGCAAATAACACGCAAAATGTATTTGTTAATGCATTTGCAGCAAATGAACCGCAATCTACAAAAGCTATCTTGGATAAAGTGGAATCTTATAACTATCCTTACACGAAAAAAGTAGTTATTTTAAATTGTCGTTCAGATAGGGTAGACCGTACACGACAATTTGCTGAAAACTTTATTGAAGATGTTGAATTTGACACCCTCATTTGTACAGGTAAGAGTACGCAAATGGTAACAGATGTCATGCAACATTTGCCAGAAAAGAAATATCTTAATTTTGAAAATCATGAATTTAGTGAAATCGAAAAAGCAATTATTAAAGAATCACATAATGCGCTTATTTTCTGCGTAGGTAATATTCATGGTCCAGGTGGAAGAATAGCAGAATTTATAGAAGGGATAGAATAAAATGATAGGTTCAGAATTATACTTCTCCTTATTCGTCGGCATTGTATTAAGTTTAATCTTTGCGGAGAAATTAGGAATAAACCCCGCAGGACTCGTAGTACCGGGTTATTTAGCACTCATATTTGATCAGCCTATTATGTTATTATCCGTGCTCGTTATTAGTTGTTTAACGTACTTTATTGTGACATACGGTATTAGCAGATGGGTCATTTTATACGGACGACGTAAATTTGCAGCGATGATACTCACAGGAATGGTATTGAAATTTATCTTCGATTTAATTTATCCATTAACACCGTTTGAAACGGTTGAAGTTTCAGGTATTGGTGTTGTTATTCCTGGTATTATTGCCAACACAATTCAAAAACAAGGTGTCGTGATTACGTTAGCATCAACAATGTTATTAACATGTATTACCTATATCATCTTGTTCTTATACAGCTTTATTAATTAATCGCGAGCAAGGAGCGTAAAGTAATGAAAAAGAAAAAACGGTTAACAGCGAGCGAATGGTTACTTAAGCAATCTAAACGCCATAAACGTCGAAATTTTATTTACACACTCATTGTTTTATTAGTTGCACTCGTTCTTTTAGTCTTTGCTATTCGTGCTGTGAAGGTTGAGCCAGTAGAAGCAATGCCAAAGGATAACGCACAGGCAATTCGTAATACATATTTAGGAAATATCACATTAAATCGACACATCAGAAAAATGAATCTTAACGATGTATTTGCTAGCTTGAAGGAACCATTACATAATAGTGATTTCTCAACTGCTTCGCTTATCGTTAGTCACTTTTCAAATAATGCAACAGATAACCTAAATAAAAATTTAGACAATATTATGTTTTTGAAAAAACAGAACATTAAGAGTGTCAATTTAATTAATAACACGATTGATAATGTGCAAGCTCAAGATTTGAGTAAAAAAGTAGAAGCACAAACAGATTATAACTTCTTAACTGGAAATGGCTCTAATTTAATCAATAGTAAAACGGTGCAACAAAACGTCAAAGGTAAGAAAATAGCTAACGTTTCCTTTACAGATGTGGAATCGAATTATGAAAATCCAATCAAAAATACGACTTCGATTAGTTTAGACCCAAAAATCTTTGTGCCATTGATTAAAAACTTAAAAGAAAGTAATGATTTAGTCGTCGTCAATGTGGATTGGGGTATTCCGAATGAACGTAATGTAACTGACCGACAAAAGGTTTATGGACATGCTTTAATCGATGCTGGGGCTGACGTCATCATTGGCCATAATACTGTCGTACAAAAGGTAGAAAAATATAAAAATGCAAGTATTTTCTATAGCTTAGGAAATTTAACTTCAGATTCATTCTTATCGAAAAATCAAAAAGGTTTGGTTGTACAGCATGATTGGGATGGACAACATAACAAGTTTCATCTCACACCTGTGCGAGGTGCAGACGGTAAAATCACTAAAGATAAGATGAATAGAATGGAAGAACAACGTTATTACAATAACATCAAGGATAAAACAATTCATCTGAAACAAGAGAATGGAGGATATACCTATGAATATTAAAAAACATTGGGTAGGTATCTTAACGACCATCATTATCATCGTTATCTTATTGATGGTCACTTTTGCGAAAGCGAATGAAGGCCTTGATCAATTTGAAAAGAATGACTTAAAAAATATAACGGAGCAATATTTATCTAAAGGGGCCAGTTAGTATGAATATCTACAATAAAGTGATGCTCACTATTATTTTAGTAGTGACGATTCTGATTTCATTTACATTTTATTATTTTAAAAAAGAAGATAAACCTGATAAAGACACTTTATTTGAGAATAAAATTGCAAATCATAAATCTTCTGGCGATAAGAAGACTTATGGTGTAGCATCTAACAATGCCATTGCAACGAATGTAGGTAACAAAATCATTGAAGATGGGGGTAACGCTGTTGATGCTGCTATGGGTGTTTCATACGCTCTTGCAGTGACAGAACCCCATTCATCAGGTTTAGGTGGAGGTGGTGCTACTTTAACTTACGATGGTAAAGATGGTGAAGAGCCGAGAATGTATGAATATAAAACGATGTCTTCTTTTAATTATAAAAAGGGTGACCAAATAGGGACACCAGGCTTTGTGCAAGGTTTACATGATATGCATGAACGTGAAGGTAAAATGGATGAAAAGAAAATTCTTAATTATGTCATTCCACTAGCAGAAGATGGCTTTGAAGTGGATGCAGAATTAGAGCGTAGTTTGAAAATGTTTGGTTCTGATATTGATCGCGATTCACCTTTCTTTAAAGGAAAACGTACTGTACGTGAAGGCGATGTTGTAAAACAAGACGCCCTAGCGAAAACGCTGAAGAAGATTCGAGATGACGGCCCAGATTATTTCTATAAAGATATTGGAAAAAGTATTTCAAAGCAACTTGATGGTGAACTAAATGAAGATGACTTCAAAGCATTTAAAACAGAAGAAAAGAAACCAGTTAGTACGAAATATTTGAATAATACTGTGTACTCAGCATCAAATCCACTTGGTGGGACATTAATGTTACAAGGACTTAAAATTGATGAAAGCTTAGATACGCAAAATGATCGTGCTAACTTTATTTCAGGTATTATCAAATCACGTGATGTGATGTATCGTAATAGAGATGTCGTTAACGGCCAAGAAGCTAGTAGTGATACGCATTTATCTGATGATTATCTATTGAGTCGCTTGAATAGTATTAATTCTAGTTCAGACGTTAACAATGGAAGTGACTTCAATACACAACAAATCAATAATACGAGTACGACGCACTTCGTAGTTATTGATAAGAGCGGTAAACTCGCAAGTACGACGAATACATTATCTAGTTTCTTTGGTACAGGGAAGTTTGTCAAAGAAGGATTCTACATGAATAACTCATTAACGAACTTCTCTAATGACCCTAATAGTCCCAACGTCGGTGATAAGCATAAGGCACCACGTTCCTATACAGCGCCAACCATTGTAGTCGGCCCTGACTTCTACATGGGTATTGGTACGCCAGGAGGAAATAAAATTCCAACACTAATTAATGAAGTCCTTATCGATTATTTAAGAGGAAATGGCACATTACAAGAATCCATTGATAAACCACGTTTTTATAATGATGGTGGTACTATCTTTTATGAAAATGCCATGCAAGACCAAGATATCAATGAATTTAAAAATCTTGGTTACGGCGTTCAAGAAAAACGTAACGACCCTAACTTTGGTAGTGTCCAAGGCGCGATTTACAATAAAAATGATCAAACTGTAGAAATTGGTCACGACGTCGGTAACCGATAATTTTTAAAAATTGGATGTAGAATCAGTACATGAGGCTGGGACAAAATAAATTGTCTCAGCCTTTGTTTACGTTAGGTATTACTTTTTTTAGGATTAAAAGTAATTAATATAGTAGCAACTATTGAAATTATATGTAAAATCGATATGATAAAAGGGTAGGTTAGAGAAATTAATTTTATTTTTATAAAAAATGAAAACAAAATGAATTGATTTCATAGAAGTGTATAGCGAATTTATAAACAAAGTATGTAAAGGGTGGGCAGTCATGAAAGAAGTTGTGTTAGGTATTGATTTAGGTACAAGTGCAGTAAAAATTATTGCAGTGACTCGACAAGGAGAGGTGGTTGCATCAACGAGTGAACCACTTACACTCATTCAAACACGTCCAGGTTACAGCGAACAAGATCCTGTTGAGTGGTTTGAAGCGGTTAAACAAGGTATTAAGCATCTCAATAAGGCGTCAAAAATGTCTGACTATGTTGTGAAAGGTATTTCATTCTCAGGACAAATGCATGGTCTAGTCGCATTAGATGCCAATCGTGAACCAGCGCGTCATGCAATATTATGGAATGATACACGTAACTCAGAACAGTGCAGTCAAATTAAAGAGGTCTATGGAGAACGTTTGAATGGCAATCCTATTCTTGAAGGATTCACTTTGCCTAAAATGTTATGGGTGAAACAACATGAACCTGATATTTGGAAGCAAGTAGATGTTTTCGTTTTACCGAAAGATTATGTGCGCTATTGTTTAACAGGGCAAGTGCATATGGAGTATTCGGATGCAGCAAGCACGTCATTACTTAGTCCAAAAACGCACGACTGGACACGGGACGTTGGGGATCACTTCGGCCTTGGCGACATTTATCCTCCTTTAGTGCGTTCGACAGCCTATGTTGGGGATGTTCGACCTGAATTGGCGAAAGAGCTTGGTTTCACTGAACAAGTCAAAGTCTTTGCCGGCGGTGGAGATAATGCGTGTGGCGCTATCGGTGCTGGTATTATTAATGATAACGATACGTTATGTAGTATCGGTACTTCTGGTGTTGTTCTTAATGTTGAAAAGAATAGCCATACCGAGTATCGTAACAATATTCATTTCTTCGACCATAGCGTGCCTCAAACCTTTTATGCAATGGGTGTCACTCTAGCAGCAGGTTATAGCCTCAGTTGGTTAAAGAAGACATTCTTCGAAGATGACTCATTCGATGACATTGTAGCGCAAGCGAGCACTTCTTCTGTAGGTGCGAACCGTCTCTTATTTGCGCCTTATTTAGCCGGTGAGCGCACACCTCATGGGGATGCATTTATTCGCGGCAGCTTCATTGGAATTAGTGGTAGTCACACGAAATCCGACTTTGCGCGTGCCGTGCTTGAAGGTATTACGTATTCATTATATGACTCTATTCAATTGATACGAGAAGCGGGTAAAGAGATTACACATGTGACGTCTATTGGTGGCGGTGCGAAGAGTGCATTTTGGTTACAAATGCAAGCTGATATTTTTAATGCTACTATCCGAAAATTAAAACATGAAGAAGGACCGAGCATGGGAGCTGCAATGATTGCAGCATACGGTTTAGAGTGGTTTAACTCATTCGATGAATGTGTCGAGCAATTTATCGATATCGAGCGTACCTTTGAACCAAATGAAGAGCGTCACCGTCAATATGAAGCGTATTATCAAATTTACCAACAAATTTATAAACAAACACATCAATTAACGGAAGCTTTATTAAAAATTGAAGAATAAAAAGTAAAATAGTATAAAAAGAGAAACGAGTTCTATCATAGAGCTTGTTTCTTTTTTTACGCTTAAAAGTGAAACCCACAAAATATTATTTTTCGAATAGTTTTATCTGCAGAAAATAAATATTTGTAAAATAAATTTTTGAGCTAAATGGCTAGAAATAATTAGTAAATAAAAATATCTATTTTAAATGGAATTATATTGACAAAAATATAAAATAAGCATTTAATATGACTATAAAATATAATCCTTTAAGACATTATGACTATGTTTCAACATCGAAAGGATGAATAATATGTTAATCACCAAACAAGAACTTTATGAAAATGTCTGGCGTAATCATTTAAGAACGTTTGCCTACATTAATGAATTAGATTACGAGACTTTGCAGACCACTCTACGTAAACATGGCATTCCATTACCAAACAGAGACCAATTAGAACAGTATATTTTATATCCCTCAAAGAAATTATTTTCATTAGATGATCCTTCCTTACTTATTTCATTGAAAGAAGAACCTCCACTCAATCACACACTCGACGATTTATACTTCCTTAATTTGTATCCACAAGCTATACATGATCAGATTATTACTTCTTATTACTATCTCCAAAGTATTAATTTAAAATCTAAGACACTACAAAAACGAAACTTTCCATTTACTGAGGCTCAAATAAAACCACTTTTAACAAATTTAAATCTCAATGCTTCACTATATTCGAATTATCTTTTATTATTTAAAATCCTTTGCACACATCTTCAAAAAGCAAAATTTGAAATAAAGATTAAAAATGATATTTTATATTGTGAATTAGAAGACTACAAAATAGAACTCTCTTTAAGTACACTATCTTCTAATCATAATAGTGAGAGTATATTAGAAGTGCATCTTAGTGCTTATTGCAAATACGCGCCTACAATAGAAATAGGTAAATCTTTAAACGACCAGTCTTCAAAACACTCCTTTTTATTAGAATTATTCCTCACCATACTTAAATTTCCTGAAAGTTTAATATTAGAAGAATATCGCTTAACAAAACACAATTTATTACTTTCTCAAAATTTAAACTCATGCATCAATTTATACCCCAAACAACCTTTGTTTAATTTTAATACGTTTAAGCAACTCATTGTTTCTTACAAAAAAGACAACGTACAACACTCCTTCTTAGAATGGTTACAAACCACTAACTCAATTAACTTAATTCCTCGAGACACAGCATTTCAATTATATAATCAACTTTTCCATAAAAATTATAAACCGACAGAATTTATAACTAAGCGCCAATACCATGAATTAGTTGAAATATTGGTAGGGGCTTCGTCATAAATAAACTTTATTTAATTAGAGCACCTCCGTAGCGTCTCCCTTAAAAAAGCGAGTTTAATAATGAAGGAATTATATTAATAAGTAATTGGTAAAATTTGATATAATTCAATAGCATTTATGATAGATTATCTGATAAAGTTAAAAAATTTATGGTAGAATATATAAATGTTTAAAAATATAGCAAGCGCGTAAATAATAAATCCCTAATGATTTTTTTATTTCTCGCTTGCTATTTGTGTGCAAGCAAAATATTAGATTCTTATCTAAAATGACGTTACAGTGAAGATGCATTCAAAGATAAGTACACAATTAATTGTATTGTTACAAATATTTTAGAATTGGGATAAGTAGTTTGCAAAGTTACTTTTTACAGTGTAAAATGTTAACTATTATTTATTTGTTAACAATTTTTAGCAAAATTAAATTTTTTAATTCCTCAAAAAGTATCAAAATGTGATTTATTTCACAATTTAGTCTTATTTGTCTCTTTAGATGTATTGAAATCGTTTTCCAATGGGTGTACCATAATCATGGTTAATAAATAAATAGAAAGAGGTTTTGGGGAATGAATATTATTTTAGGAGTGGGCACCCTTGTATTAGTGCTTATCATTATGACGCTATTCTTAAACTTTGCGCCATATGGTAAACAAGGACTACAAGCATTATCTGGGGCTGCTTGTGCAACATTTTTACCACAAGCGTTCTTAAGTTACGCTATTGGTGGAGTATTTCATATCCAATTTTTCCAAACAATTGGTGATTTAGTAGGAAGTTTAGCAGGGGTAGCAGTTGGGATTTTAACATGTATAAATCTTGGTGTTTCACCTGTATTTGCAGTTATTGTAGGTTTAGTCTTACATGACTTTAAATTATTACCAGCATTCATCGCAGCTTACATAGTTGCTTTTGGTATTAAATTTATTGAGAAAAAAGTTCCAGAAGGTTTAGATTTAATCGTTGTTATTTTATTAGCACCAGCGATTGCATTTGGATTAGCGAAACTAATTAGCCCAGGAGTTATGGCTGTATTACATCAAATTGGTGGTGCAATTACTTCTGTTGGTGCTAGTCATCCATATGCATTAGCAGTTATCTTAGGACTAGTAATTCCAGTAACAGGAATGACACCATTAAGTTCAATGGTATTAACAAGCTTGTTAGGACTAACTGGAATTCCAATGGCTATCGGTGCATTAACATGTACTGGTTCTTCATTTGTAAATGCTGTATTATTCAGCAGACTTAATATTGGCGGTAGTAAATCAAAAGCATTTGCTGTCTTCATTGAACCATTAACACAAATTGATTTAATTGCTAAATATCCTTTACAACTATACGGATCAAATGCCATTATCGGTGTGGTCAATGCATGTATCGTAACATTTAGTGGACTAGTAATAAATGTTAAAGGTATGGCAACACCAATTGCCGGCGCAATCGTATTATTTGGCTTTAACGATGCGACAAAATCAATTATTACAATTATCGCAGTTGCAATCTCAAGTGTGATTTTAGCATTTATCTTCAGTACATTAATCAAAAAATTCAACTTAATGAATATGAGTATGAAATTGCCTAGTAAACAGAAACAACCTAAGGAGAGTGTTTAATAATGGCTACTAAAAAAAGCTACGATTATCAAAGTTCATTTGATATCATCGGCCCTGTCATGATGGGACCTTCAAGTTCTCATACAGCAGGTGCTGTTAAAATTGGAAATGCTGCCTATTCAGTATTAGGCAATATGCAACCTGAAAAATTAACAATTAACTATTATGAATCTTTCGCAAAAACACACCAAGGTCACGGTACTGACTTAGCAGTTATCGGTGGCTCAATGGGTTATAGCACATTTGATAGTCGTATCAAAGACTCTATAACAATTGCTAAAGACCAAAATATTGATATTGATATTATAGAAGAAGATGGCCCAAGCATTGGTGAGCACCCTAACTGTGCTTACTTAATTGCAGAAGCTAAAGGTCGCCATATTGAAGTTATCGGCAACTCAATTGGTGGCGGTACAATTAAATTAAAAAGAATTAGTGTTGAAGGACTAGAAGTAAATTTCAACCATGGTTTACCTATTTTAGAGATGGACGGTAAAATTGACAAATCAGAAGTTAACCATTTCTTAAATGATATTAGTGAACTTGGGGCGTCAATTGATGAGGAAATGATCGAAACGGGCAAAGATCATAGTTTAGCGGTTTTACCATTAACTAAAGCATTACCTGAATCAACGTTAAATCAAATTAAAGAAAAATATAGTCACTTAAACATATCCTATATAAAATAGAGGGGGATTAAAGGTGTTTGATTCAATTAGAGAAACTATAGACTACGCAGTTGAAAACAAAATGTCTTTTGCAGATATTATGATTCAAGAGGAGATGAACCTATCTGGTAAATCTCGCGAAGAAGTTAGAGAAACAATGAAACAAAACCTAGAAGTTATGCGTGACGCCGTGAAAAAAGGTACAACAGGCGAAGGCGTTAAAAGTGTAACGGGCTACACTGGTCAAGACGCAATTAAACTTGCTAAATACAATGAAAATAACCATGCTTTAGCAGGTCAAGAAATGATTGAAGCTGTTAAAGGTGCTGTAGCAACGAACGAAGTTAACGCAGCAATGGGTATCATCTGTGCTACACCAACAGCAGGTTCTTCAGGTACGATTCCTGGTGTATTATTTAAATTAGAAAAAACACATGGCTTAACAGAAGATCAAATGATTGATTTCCTATTCGTATCTGCATTATTCGGTCGTGTTGTAGCAAACAACGCAAGTGTTGCCGGCGCAACTGGTGGTTGCCAAGCAGAAGTTGGTTCAGCATCAGCAATGGCAGCAGCTGCAGCTGTAGCAGTTACAGGTGGCGAGCCAGAAGCATCTGGTCACGCGATGGCATTAGCTATCAGTAACTTATTAGGTCTTGTATGTGACCCAGTTGCTGGTTTAGTTGAAATTCCATGTGTAATGCGTAACGCGATTGGTTCTGGTAACGCATTAATCTCTGCTGACTTAGCATTAGCAGGTGTTGAAAGTCGCATTCCAGTTGATGAAGTAATCGAAGCAATGGATAAAATTGGTCGTGGCTTACCAGCTGAACTTCGTGAAACTGGACTTGGTGGTCTAGCAGGTACACCGACTGGCGAAGAGATTAAGAAAAAAATCTTCGCAGCTGAAGAAAACCCAGTTAAAAACTAAATTATAATTAACTCTAATAACTAACCATTCTCGAATGTGTTCAATACATTCGAGAATGGTTTTTTTATAGCTTTTTGAAAAGGCAATCCCAAATATACAAAATCTTAAAAGTAATTTACAGAAAATTAAAAAAGTTATTGCAAAATTTCACCCCTGTGTATAAAATAACTCCAAAGGGGCTGATGATATGCTTAGATTAAGTATCATCTTTTTAGTATTCGTCATTAACACAACGATTACACATTATTTCACAGTTGAGGGAACTTGGGAGAATCTCTTATTTGAATCAATGTCATTAAGCATGATTTTAGTATTTCTGTTTTATTATGTGAGTTTTGTTATTGAAGAGAAAAAGAGGAAAAAAATAGAAGAATTAAAAGAAAGATTTTATACATTTCAAGAACAAGTGGATCAAAAACAAGTGGACGAATAATCGTTCACTTGTTTTTTATATGATTAGTAGGAGGCTGGGACAAAATAAAATGTCTCAGCTACTTTATCATTTTGACAGTAGCTGACTGGTTTGAAAATCCGCTTAAACCAAACTTTTTTCAAACCTAGTCATCCTTGCCTGGCGGGCGGGGCCCCAGCACAAAGACTTTCGAAAAAGAAAGTCTACAAACAAAGCAAGCTGGGGATCGGGGCCCCAGCACAAAGACTTTCGAAAAGAAAGTCTACAGGCAAAGCAAGTTGGGGATACGACGAAATTATTTTAATTTCTGTCCCGCTCCCATTTATCGAATAAATCAAATTGATAAAAAGCAAGATCAAGCCAACGTTCAAATTTATATCCTACATTTTTTATTGTGCCTGCGTGCGTAAACCCAAATTTTTCATGCAATTTAATGCTACCTTCGTTTGAAGCATCTATCCCTGCCACAATAGTGCGATAATTTCTTTGCTTGGCATCTTCTATTAAGTGACTAAACAGTTGCGAGGCAATGCCTTTTCCACGATAATCCTTATTAACGTAAATCGAATGTTCAATTGAATATAGATATGCTGGCCAATTTCTAAATTGCCCATAAGTCGCAAATCCAACTACTTTCTTATCTAATTCATAAACAAAGATAGGCTCATTGGCGAGTATCTTAGCTTCAAACCAAGTTTCACGTTCTTTTATCGTTTGTGCGTCGTATGTGTAAACCGCCGTAGTATTTAAGATTGCGTCATTATAAATGTCTAATATTGCGGATAAATCTTGTCTTTCAGCGTTTCTAATCAATTTGCCACCTACTTTAGTATTTTTTATTATTTTAAAAGGTTGAACCTATACAAGGCAAATGCTTGTAATTAAACCTTACACTCAATTGAGGAAATTAAATTAAAATAGCGATTTAAAAGTGATATACTATGAGCAAAGAACGACAAGCTTAAAGGAGCACCTACTAATGAAGAATTGGACAAGTCATTTAATGACGATTATAGGCGTCATCTTAATTCTAGTGGCAGTATATTTATTTGCCAAACCACATATAGATAATTACTTACATGAAAAAGATAATGACAATAAAATTGAACAATATGATAAAAATGATAAGAAAGAAGCAACGAAAAAGGAAACACCAACCATTCCTAAAGACAAATCCAAAATGGCAGGTTACATATCAATTCCAGATGCAGAAATTAAAGAACCTGTGTATCCTGGTCCGGCTACGCCAGAACAATTAGATCGTGGTGTAAGTTTCGCAGAAGAAGATGAAAAATTAGACGATCAAAATATTTCAATAGCTGGTCACACCTTTATTGATCGCCCACATTATCAATTTACCAACTTGAAAGCAGCTAAAAAAGGAAGCAAAGTTTACTTTAAAGTAGGCAATGAAACACGTAAATATAAAATGACAAGCATTCGCGACGTAAACCCAGATGACGTTAAGGTATTAGACGAACATAAAGGTGAAACGAATCAATTAACCTTAATCACTTGCGACAACTACAACGAACAAACAGGCATCTGGGAAAAACGTAAAATCTTCATAGCAAAACAAATAAATTAAGTTTTTAATTCCTCTTACTTTATTAATGAGTAAGAGGTTTTTAATTTTTTAGTTACTTGTTCTTATAAAGATAAATATAGTATTAATTAGTTTTAATCATTGAATTTAATTTCTAAATATGAATATAGTTTCAACCTTATTTAGTAAACTTTAATCATAAAAATGGGATAGATATAATTATTTTAAATAAGACGTTAAACTCAAGGGGGGAACCTTTATGGTTAAAGCAATTGCAGTGGACATGGATGGTACATTTTTAAACTCAAATAAGGAATATGATAAACAACGTTTTGAAAAAATTTTTAAAGCGCTTAAAGAACGTAATATAGAATTTATTGCGGCAAGTGGCAATCAATTTGCTAAACTGAAATCAATATTTGGTGAAAGAGATATGTTCTTTATTTCTGAAAATGGGGCAGTGATTTATAAAGGAACAGAGTTATACAATTATCGTAGTTTTGATAAAGATGTTTATACTGAGGTTGTAAATTATTTGAATCAAGATAGAAAAATTGATGAATTCATCGTGTGTGGACTTAAAAGCGCTTATATTCTAAAAAATACGAGTGAGGCTTTTAAGAAAGATGCGCACTTCTATTATCATCAATTAGAAGAAATTGACTCATTTCAACCATTGCCAGATGATGAATATGTCAAAATAGCGTTGAATATTAATCGCGATACACATTCAACATTAGATACTGATTTAGAAGAAAAGTTCTCAGATTCGATTAAACTTGTCTCAAGTGGTCATGATAGTATTGATATTATTATGCCAAACATGACTAAAGG
The DNA here is from genome assembly GCF_002902575.1 of Staphylococcus croceilyticus. Classification (GTDB taxonomy): domain Bacteria; phylum Bacillota; class Bacilli; order Staphylococcales; family Staphylococcaceae; genus Staphylococcus; species Staphylococcus croceilyticus. The sequence continues at coordinate 13,709 of NZ_PPRD01000047.1, forward strand.
ACAAGCACTTCAAAGGTTATTTAATGAATGGAAAATGTCACCTTCAGAGTTAATGGCATTTGGAGATGCGAATAATGATAAAGACATGTTAGAATTTGCGAAATATAGCTATGTGATGGCAAATAGCCAAGATCCATCTTTATTTGATATTGCAAGTGCTATAGCACCTAGTAATGATGAACAAGGTGTTTTACAAATCATTGAACAAGAAGTATTAAAATAGACAAGAAAAAAAGCTGAAGTCCTCATGTGAGAGACTTCAGCTTTTATTATATTTAAGATATCTTAGTTTAATTGAGTGTCACATTTACCTGTGTTGATAACAGATAAAGCAGCGTTTAATCCGCCTTCAACTAAGTTTCTTACAGCTTCGTCTGAGAAGAAGGCAATGTGAGGTGTAACTAAGATGTTTTCATTTTCAATTAATTCTAATAAAGTTTTATCTTCAATTTCTTTATTAGTCCAGTCATAAGTGAAGTAGTCTGCTTCATTTTCATAAGTATCGATAGCAGCGCCATATAAAGTACCATTATTAACAGCTTTGATTAATTCAGGTGTGTCGATTACAGCACCACGAGCAGCGTTAACTAATACAGCACCTTTTTTCACTTTAGAGAACATATCAGCGTCGAATAAGTGGAAGCTTTCTTTGTTTGCTGGTACATGTAATGAAATGATATCTGCACCATCAATAGCTTCTTCAACTGAATCTTTGTATTCTAAGAAATCTAAAGAATTGTTTGGATATGCATCGTAACCTACGACTTCAGCACCAAATCCAGAATAGATTTTACCAGTAGCAGCACCGATACGACCTGTACCAATAATAGCGACTTTCATGTTTTTAACAGGTGTAGACATAATTGGTGCAGCCCATTTGAAATTATGTTCTTGAACGCGTTTTTCAATAGCCGGGAATTTACGTACTAATTGAAGTGCAATTGATACAGAATATTCAGCGATTGTTTCAGGTGAATAACTTGGTACGTTAGAAATCACAATGCCGTGTTTTTTAGCAAGATCTAAATCATACATATCGAAACCAGCAGTACGTTGAGCAATTTGTTTAATACCATATTTTTCAAGTTTAGGATAAACAGAATCTGCTAATTTACCAAATTGCATTGTAGTTACGCCATCGAAACCTTCTAATTGATCTACTGTATCTTCGCTTAAAATGTCTTCAGAAGTTACAACTTCAACGTTGTTAGCTTTACCCCAATTTAAAGCGTCATTTTTCTCGTAGTCACGAGTTCCGAAAAACATAATTTTTGTCATTATAATAACCCCATTTCAGTTAGTAATAATATATTAATAAATAAATAAGACTGAAGTTGTCTATAGAAATGTATAAGTAATTAAAATAATGATTGTAAACATCTCTATTACTTAACTTACAAATACATTATATTGTGAATTAATTCACAAATCAATAGTTTTTAGCAATTTTATGTTTAAAATGTTAAAAATTTCACATAAACATGTCTTTTGTGATTAATTTTCAAATAATAAGAGAGAAATTTGCAAGCTAATATCTTTAGTGTGAAGGGTGAGTCATTTATAATTTGGGTGATAATAAACTGAGGAGGATATTTTTATGAGTGAAATGCAAGACACGATTATAAAAGCATTCAATTTTAGACATGCAACAAAAGAGTTTGATTCAACAAAAAAAGTGAGCGATTCTGACTTTAACACTATATTGGAAACAGCAAGATTATCGCCAAGTTCATTGGGCTTAGAACCATGGCGTTTCGTCGTTGTCCAAAATCAAGACTTACGTGAGAAATTAATCCCGTATAGTTCAGGTGCTCAAAAACAATTGAAAACGGCAAGCCATTTCGTAATTATCTTAGCCCGTAAGAATGTAACTCCTAGCTCCGATTACGTTCAATCGATCGTTAAAAATATTAAAAAATACGAAGAAAGCACGTTACCTGCATTTAATGATAAAGTAAATGGATTCCAAACGAATTTCCATATTAATGACAATGAGCGCACATTACTAGATTGGGCGAGCAAACAAACATATATTGCCTTAGCTAATATGATGACGTCTGCAGCATTGCTAGGTATTGATTCATGCCCAATGGAAGGTTTTGACTTAGACAAAGTCACTGAAATCTTATCAGAAGAAGGCATTTTAAATACTGATGAATTTGCACCTTCAGTCATGGTTGGGTTCGGTTATCGAAAAGAAGAACCTAAAGCGAAAGTACGCCAATCTGCTGATGACGTTATCCAATGGGTTAAATAAAATATATTTAAAAAGCTATCTATTTCTTCTAATGAATGAAATAGATAGCTTTATTCATTTAGTCATACTTATTATTTATTCTTCATATTTTTACGACGTAATAAAAGTAAAGATGATCCAAAAATTGCAGTAAGAATACTTAATAAAATATTATTATTTTGTTTAGTTTCTCCAGTTAAAGGAAGTTTATCTTTCCCGCTTACAATCTTATCTTGATGAGTGTTTTTATGATGAGTTTGTAAGTGTTTTTCATTCGAACCGTTAGTATTGCTTACTTTATGAGCATGTTTAGGTTGATGTTGTTTTTCTGATACATTTGGTTTATTTGTTAAATCAGATTTATCTGGTTTGCTAGGTTTATCTGGTTTGCTAGGTTTATCTGGTGTTTTCGGTTGCTCCGGAGTTTTCGGTTGCTCTGGTGTATTAGGTTGCTCCGGAGTTTTCGGTTGCTCTGGTGTTTTCGGTTGTTCTGATGTTTTCGGTTGCTCCGGAGTTTTCGGTTGCTCTGGTGTATTAGGTTGCTCTGGTGTTTTCGGTTTTTCTGATGTTTTCGGTTGTTCTGGCGTATTAGGTTGCTCTGGTGTTTTCGGTTGTTCCGGAGTTTTCGGTTGTTCTGGCGTATTAGGTTGCTCCGGAGTTTTCGGTTGTTCTGGCGTATTCGGTTGCTCCGGAGTTTTCGGTTGCTCTGGTGTTTTAGGTTGCTCTGGTGTATTAGGTTGCTCCGGAGTTTTCGGTTGTTCCGGAGTTTTCGGTTGTTCTGGTGTTTTCGGTTGTTCTGGCGTATTAGGTTGCTCTGGCGTTTTCGGTTGCTCCGGAGTTTTCGGTTGTTCAGTGACTTTAGCTACAGCGACATCAGCATAATCTTCATTTGAAGCTGCTTCATAATAAACGTGTGGGTTGGCAGCTAATGCGAAAATACGAGTATAAATAAAGTTGGTATGAGTAATGTCATTACCAATCAATGTCCAATCATGTAACTTTTTAGTAACGCCTATTGATGGTTCAAGATATAATCCGTTTTCATCAAAATCATCTTCATGAATGTATTCAGGATGCTCTATAAATGTATATGAAGAAAATCTACTTTTTTTATCTTGATTGAAATAAGTCATTAAAGGACGTCTATAATTGTCTAGCGGTTGTGATCCAGTATCATAAGAATCAAGAGGAGAACTTTCCATTGATGACTTCCATCTTAGTCTAGCATCTAGTGGTACATAAGGCGTTTTTTTAAATTGCTCGTTAGTGATATCAAAGCTAACATTTAATCCTATCGAGCCATCTATTAAGGTGCTTACTCCATAAGACTTAGCATAATCTGGGTTATAACTTCCACCACTAAAATAATTGTCAGATTCATCATATTTTATTACTGATGAAGGTAATTCATTTTTACCTTCATTTTTCAATTTTAAATATTCTTCATATGTAGGGATGAGATTAAATTTGTTAGTCTTTTTATAATCTTCTTCAGATATTTGACCTAAAGTTAAATTAACATTATGAGGAATTAAGGTTTCATCTTCTCGTGTACCTATGAGTTTGAATTGTACGTTTTGAACGAATTTAGGTATGGTTATTCCAAAAGTTTTACCTGTTTGGACATGATCACTTGATTTAACAGGACTTAAAGATACAGTGAAATTATAATTTACATTACCATCATCTTTGAATGTGGATAAACCTGGTGTGACATCAACACCACCGCCACCAATATATACAATATGAGGAGAGCCTACATTCGGAATAAATGTAGGAAAATGAAATCTATTCGTGTTTGTATGATATTTTTGTTGGTTCTCATCTGAAGTTGATTGTTGATTAGAATCCTGATTAGTTACATCTATATTATTATTATATGAATCTGACTCATTATTGTTATTGTCTGTATTAGTATTATATGAATCTGATGTGTCTTCACTGTAGTTTGTAGGTTGAGAATTATTAGTAGAATTCAATTGTTCATTATTATTTAATTCTTTATCGTTATTGGCTACATTAGTAGATGAATCTATTAGAGGGGCTGATTGATTAGTTTCATTAGTTTGATTGTTATCAGTTGGATTACTTGTAGATGATGAGTTAGCTGGTAAAGAACTGTTAATATTATTTGATTCTGAGGCATGGGCGACTGAGTCAACCCCGATAAATAATACACTACCTAAAAGTATTGAACTAATTCCTATAGTGAACTTACGAATACCAAAGCGTTGTTTATTATTGAAAATCAATAAAATCACTCCTTAACTTAAAATAATGAGGTTTATTTATATAATTTTTTTATAATATATTTAAAATAATCATACACCAAAACAGCGTGCTATTAAACGAAGTAAAATAAAAAAATGTTTTTATAATTTTAGTAAATAATTTTAATTACATGTTTTTTAGAAGTGGATTTTAAGAATATACAGACTAATAAATTTTAAATATATGATATAGTCGCTTTAAGTCATCGTAGTGAAACAGCTAAAATGAAATTTCTTCGGTCATCCAAAGTTGTTATCCAAAGGATTTAACTTATAGTGAATAGAATTTAAATGAGCGGGTAAAATAAATGTATAGTTAATAAAACGAAATGAGTTCGAGCAACTTATTTCGTTTTTTCAACCAGATAAAGTAAAATAATACTAGAAATTAGTAAACGCTTACATTTCTGGTAAGATTCATATATTAAACTTTTCGCATCACGTTTTAAATACTTTAAAAAGGATGATGAAACATGGCTAAAGTTAATGTTAGAGATTTTATTGATGAGAAATATGATTTATTTATTAACGGAGAATTTCAACCAAGTGAAAGTGGAGAAACATTAACAGTGACAAACCCTGCTAATAGTGAAGATTTAGCAGAAGTCGCTAAAGCAAATAAGGCCGATGTAGATAAGGCAGTACAAGCAGCACATGATGCTTTTGATAGTTGGAGCAAGATTTCTAAAGAAGAACGTGCAGATTATTTATTAGAAATCAGTCGTCGAATTCATGAAAAAGCTGAACATTTTGCAACAATCGAATCATTACAAAATGGTAAACCTTATCGTGAAACATCAACAATTGATATCCCTCAAGCTGCAAATCAATATAAATATTTCGCAAGCGTATTAACTACTGATGAAGGTACAGTTAATGAACTTGATGAAAACACAATGAGTTTAGTTGTTAATGAACCAGTTGGTGTAGTTGGTGCAGTAGTAGCTTGGAACTTCCCATTCTTATTAGCATCATGGAAATTAGGTCCAGCGTTAGCTGCAGGTAATACAATCGTCATTCAACCTTCATCATCAACACCATTAAGCTTAATTGAGCTTGCAAAAATTTTCCAAGATGTTTTACCTAAAGGTGTTGTAAATATCGTAACTGGTAAAGGTTCAGAATCAGGTGACGCGATCTTTAATCATGAAGGTGTAGATAAATTATCATTCACTGGTTCAACTGACGTAGGTTATGGTGTTGCTAAAGCAGGTGCAGAACGCATCGTGCCAACTACTTTAGAACTTGGTGGTAAAAGTGCGAATATCATCTTTGACGATGCAAACTTAGATCAAGTGGTTGAAGGCGTTCAATTAGGTATCTTATTCAACCAAGGCGAAGTATGTAGTGCAGGTTCTCGTTTATTAGTACAATCTTCAATTTATGATACAGTTATGCCTAAGTTAAAAGAAGCATTTGAAAATATTAAAGTTGGCGACCCATTTGACGAAGATGTAAAAATGAGTGCCCAAACTGGTCCAGAACAATTAGAAAAAATCGAAAGCTATATTAAAATTGCTGAAGAAGATAGCAGTGCGAATATCTTAACTGGTGGTCATAGAATCACAGACAACGGCTTAGATAAAGGTTATTTCTTCGAACCAACAATTATTGAACTTAAAGACAATAGTCATCAATTGGCTCAAGAAGAAATCTTTGGTCCAGTGGTAGTAGTTGAAAAATTCGAAGATGAAGAAGAAGCGGTTAAAATTGCTAATGACTCAGAATATGGTTTAGCAGGTGGTATCTTTACTACAAATATCAACCGTGCTTTAAATGTTGCAAAAGCAATGAGAACTGGTCGTATTTGGGTTAACACTTATAACCAAATTCCAGCCGGTGCACCATTTGGTGGATATAAAAAATCAGGTATCGGCCGTGAAGTTTATAAAGATGCAATTAAAAACTATCAACAAGTTAAAAACATCTTTATCGATACTAGCAACCAAACAAAAGGTTTATACTAAAATAGATAGAGTTTCATTAAACAGGGCGTTCCAAGCGTCCTGTTTTTTATTTTTGAATTAAAATATTGGGAGTATCAAATATTTGGAAAATAAGGGTATACTACAATAAAAATGTATTAAATTAAATTTTAAAAAAGGAAAACATATGAAAATTTCAAAAATACTGATTGTCTTATTATTTTTATTATTAATTTGTATGGGTGGCTGTTCTCAATCTAAAGCAGGAAAGTCACAAGCATATAAACCAAAAGAGTTGAATGTAGAATTTGTACCCTCTCAAAATGTGCAAACTATAGATGCTAAAGTAAAGCCATTGCAACAATTATTATCTGAGGAGTTAAACATTCCAGTAAAAGTTCACGTAGCTACTAACTATAACGCTATAGTTGAAGCGTTAAGTTCGAACAAAGTAGATGTGGCCTTTATATCGCCAGTCTCTTATACGTTAGCTCATGAGAAGCATGCTGCAGATGTTTTACTCAAATCAAAAGGTTATCTTGTAGATAATAAAGGTAATAAAACGAATCAATTAGTAGATTATTATCGTTCTCAAATTGTTGTAAATAAAAATAGCAATATTCATAGTTTAAAAGATTTAAAAGATAAAAAAATAGGACTGCAAGATAGTCAATCTACTTCTGGTTATATTTATCCTCTCGCTAGTTTAAAACAACAAGGCATTAAACAAAGTGATGTTAAAGCAACGCAAATTAAAGGGCATGATCAAGCACTCATCGCCTTATTAAATAAAGATGTAGATGCTGTAGCGACATATCAAGATGCACGTGCAGATTTAAAAAAGGATTATCCTAACATTTATAAAGACACTAAAGTAATTTATCACACTAAAAAAATTCCAAATGATACAATTTCGGTTCGAAGTGATATGAGTGATAAATGGAAAGAGAAAATTAGTACAGCATTTATTAATATAAGTAAGACATCAAAAGGTAAAAAAGTGATTAATGACATTTATGGCCACCAAGGTTATGAAAAAGCAAAAGATAGTGATTTTGATACAGTTAGGGAATATAGAAAAATGATAGAAGAATAATAAAAAACAGGGTAGTCGTCGGACTATCCTGTTTTAATATTTATCCAGGAACTACGCTTGTATCACTGTGAAGTGTGATGGCGAAGCCTTCTGGTGATGTAAGATGTGTTTCTTCTATATTTGGTTTGTAGATATCAAAGTGAGCTAAGCCATAAGTGCGTTTATTGTCTAAGCGTACTTGATTAGATTGCCAAATGTTTGCTGCGATATGATGGTGATATTTTTGTGTAGACATAAATAATGCTTGTGGGTATTGAGAAATGTGTTCTAAACCAATTTGGTTAATATAAAATTCACGCGCTTGATCTAAATCATGTGTTTTAAGATGTAAATGTCCAATTTTGCCATCTGCAGGCCAACCTTGCCAACCTTCTTCTGAACGTTGTGCAATTAAATCATCGGCATTTACTTCTAGGGTATCCATTTTCACGAAACCATCAGACCATTGCCAAGTGTCAGTAGAGCGATCTTGATACACCTCAATACCATTGCCTTCTGAGTCATTAAAATATAGTGCCTCACTCACTAAATGATCGCCACCGCCGACAGGAATGTTCATACGGCTCATATGGAAAAGGAAGTTCGCTAAATCTGTGCGACTTGGTAAAAGATAAGCGATGTGAAATAAGCCAGCTTCTCTAAACCCTGGGCGACGACCATTTTCTAATAAATGCAAAGTTAACGTATGGCCATGTGCGCCAACGTTCAACGTAACAGATTGGTCATTTTGTTCTTTTATTGAGAATCCTAATATATTGGAATAAAAATCAGTCATTTTTTTTAAATCTTGAACATTTAAAGTAATATTTGTAACTTGTGTTGCTTCAGTTGTGTGGAATGAAGTCATAGTAACGTGCCTCCTAAGATGAAATTAATCATGCTTATCTATTATTTATATTAAGTATAATAAATATACTCCATAAATAATAAACGCGCAAGATAATTGTTTCTGGGCATAAAAAGGGAGGAAGACAGAAAGCATTATTTAAAAAAGGTTTCCTCGTCTTCCTCTAGTAAGGATGGCTAGGTTTGAAAAAAGCTTGATTTAAGCACAATTTCAAATCAGGCAGCTACTATCAAACATTAACAAAGGCTGAGACATTTATTTGTCCCAGCCTCCACTTAACTTTCGCAATTATTAATTATCCGAAGTACACGTCTTGATAATCTTCATTTTTTTCTAATACGTCTTTCGCAAATGGGCAAGATGCGATGATTTTTAAGTTGTTTTCACGCGCATGTTGAACCACTGCATCTACTAATTTAGTGCCTAAACCTTGGCCACCTAATTCATCAGACACGCCAGTATGGTCAATGTCGATTTCATTATTATCAGCTTGTTTGTAAGTAATTACTGCTTGAGGATTATTTTCATCTTCACCAACGTAAAACTTATTATTACCTTGTTTAATTTCTTCAGCCATGTTACGTCACTCCTTTAATAAAGTCATAGTAATATGTATCACTTTTTCAGAAAAACAAAACATTCGATAAATAAATTTTAGAATATAAAGATTATACAAATTGTTATAAACAGAGATATTGCTTTTTTTAAACAGAACCGATATAGTTGAGAACGAAATTATTACGTTTTGGAGGGATTTAGTTGTTTTTGAAAAGGGCGTCCGTACTGATCCTCATTATGTGCTTAAGTATTGCTTTATCAGCTTGTAGCACGATACACAGTACGCATACAAAAGAGAAAGTTACAACCAAAAATAAAATCGACATCTATACGACTGTATTCGCATTCAAAAGCTTTACGCAACAAATTGGCGGTAAATACGTCAACGTGGATACGATTTATCCTCCAGGTGCAGACACACATACGTATGAACCAAGTCAGCGCGATATGATTAATATTGCTAAAAGTGATTTGTTTATTTATTCAAGCGATGATTTAGATCCAGTTGCAGCGAAGATTACGAAATCCATGAACAATGACGATATGAAATTAGCAGTGGCAGATGGACTTAGTCATAAAGACTTATTAACAGAAGACGATGACCATGATGAACACGAACATCACCATGCTGAAGCGGGGCATGATCCTCACATATGGCTAGATCCAGTTTTAGATAAAAAATTCTCTAAGAAGATTAAAGATGATTTAGTGAAACGAGATCCATCACATAAAGCGTATTATGAACATAATTTTCAAAAGTTAAATCAAGATTTAACACAGTTGGATAAAGAATTAACACAAATTACGACACACTCTAAACGCGATAAAGTAGTGATTTCTCATGATTCATTAGGCTATTTAGCGCATCGCTATCACTTTGAACAAGAAGGCGTTAGTGGTATGAATAATGAAGAGCCGAGTCAGAAAGATATTCTTGCGATGATTAAACAAATTGAGCAAACGCATCAACCATATATCTTATATGAACAAAACATTACGTCTAAAATCACAGATGTCATTCGCGATGAAACTAAAGCTAAACCAGTAAGTTTCAACAACTTATCCGTCCTAACCAAAGAACAAGCTGATGACGATTCATTAACATTTCAATCTATTATGAAGAAAAATATCAAAGCTCTTGATAAAGCATTAAATCAGTAATGGATCAATAAATAACCCCTTTATCCTAAACCATGGAATAAGGGGGTTATCTTATATAATTAAGACCATCTAATATAACTTACTGTTGTATTATAGTATTCCTCAAAGCCATGAATACCATCGGCACCACCCAAACCAGATTCTCTCCAGCCAGCATGATAACCATTCACAACTTCTTCCGCTTCACAGTTCGCATACACTTCACCGAATTTAAGTCGCTCTGTTGCTTCCATCACTTCTTTTAAATTCTCAGAGAAGATGTATGAAGATAAACCAGCATTAGTATCATTTGCTGCATCAATCACTTCATCAAAGTCATTATAAGTCGTTACAGCAAGCACAGGTCCAAAGATTTCTTCTTTAAATGCACTATCACTAGTTTTCACATTATCAATAATTGTAGGTTCATAGAAGAAACCAGCACGTTCCATTTTATGTCCACCTAACACAAGGTTAGCGCCATTTTTAACTGCTTCTTGCACTTTCTCATCAATGCTATCTAATTGTTTCTGATTAATAATCGCACCGTAATCTGTATTGTCATCAAATGGATCACCCACTTGAAGTTGACTCATGCGTTCTTTAGCTTTAGCAACGAAGTCATCATGTACATCTTTATGAACGAAGATACGTTCAGGACATGTACAGACTTGACCTGCATTATTAATACGCGCTGTTACGATATATTCCACTGCTTTATCTAAGTCAGCATGTGGTGTCACTAAGACTGGCGCATTACCGCCTAACTCAAGATTCACTTTCTTCACAGTATCAGCGGCATTTTTATAAACGGCTTTACCAGCAGCCATACTACCTGTTAATGATATTAATTGAATATCCTTATGTGTCGCAAGTTGCGTACCTACAGTGTCACCAGTACCAGGCACGATTTGAATTAAGCCAGCTGGAATGGTTGATGCACGGAATAATTCCGCTATTTTTAATGTTAATAATGTCGTTTCTTCACTTGGTTTAATAACTACAGAACAACCAGTCACTACTGCCGGAATGACTTTACGCATTAAGACCATAATTGGAGCGTTCCATGGCACAATGCCTGCCGTAACACCAATTGGTTTCTTCGTTAATTGTATCGTTTCATTCGCTACACTATTTTGTAATACTTCGCCTTTATTGCTCATACTTAAGCTCGTCATGTAGTCGATGAACTGTACCGCTTTATCAATTTCTCCCTCAGCTTGTGCAAGCGTCTTACCTTGCTCTTCGACATATAACTTCGCTAATTCATCCTTATTTTGTTCCAATAAAGGAATCAATAATTTTACGTGCTCTGCACGTGTAGGCGCAGGCACGCGCTCCCATTCACGTTGCGCATGTTTCGATTTCTCAATCGCTTCATTCACTTCTTCTTCTGTCGCAAATGTAATTGTATCAATTTTTTCACCCGTCGCAGGATTAATCACATCCATCGTCTCATTTGACTTACTCTCTACAAATTCATTATTAATAAATAGTTGATTGGTCATTTAAGACACCTCCAACCATAGTATTCCCCGAAATCGTTTGTTTTATTCTTTTGGGAGCGGAACAGAAATCTAATTTATAAATAGATTTCGTAGTTTCGCCCCGGCAAGGATGACTAGAATTGAAAAAGCTTGAGACAAGCGCGTTTCAATTCAGTCAGCTACTGCCCAATATCAAGTGGTATGGAGTAGAAGCTATTACTTCTTGACTAGCTATTCGAAACTTCATTTTCAATAGCAAAATACGCCACGAAATGATAAGAATAGAAAGTAAGAAATGGCACATAATTATGCACCAATAATTGACAAAAACATTCAAATTGACGATGAACCACAGAAAGTGTATAATTTATCTCCAAATCGAAATGAAATTCTAGAATGTGAGGTGAGGAAATGGACCGCACAAATGCTTCATTAAAAGCATTTATAGGACTACATAAGGCATTGGATGCATTAGAGAAAGTAGTTAAACAAGATGTTCAAAATTACGGACTAAACGTCACAGAATTTGCCGTCTTGGAATTGCTTTATAACAAAGGCCCACAACCCATTCAACGCATCAGAGAGAGAGTACTCATCGCTAGCAGCAGTATTTCTTATGTGGTAAGTCAACTTGAAGAGAAAGGCTGGATTACGCGTGATAAAGATCCGAATGATCAACGTGTCTATCATGCAACTTTGACTGATAAAGGACAACAATTCATGGCGAAGATCTTTCCTCAACATGCTACGACACTGACACATGCTTTCTCAGAATTAACAGAAGAAGAATTGATTACGCTCCAACATGCATGTAGAAAATTAAGTAATCAATCAGCTGAAGTATAGCCATAACATAAAAGGTTCTCATGGATACTTGTAACGTATCTGTGAGAACCTTTCGTCTTATTGATGATTTAAAGATATTAATTGAATTAAGCCTCGATACATAATTGGAATGAGGAGGATGAAGCCGAACAAGCCCATGATTGGGAAGACTTTTCCGATTAAAGAAATGAAACCGATAAACGTACATATAAACGTGACGACAGCCATAGCGATAATGAGCACGAAATAACCTTTGGAAAAGGGCTCCGTAAAACGGGAAGCGAAGGCATACATTAACCCAACGACCGTATTGTAAATTACCAAAATCATAATAATCGACATTATTATACCTAATAATGGAGAAATTTGACGCGCAAGTAATAGGGTAGGAAGTGCGACAGACTGAATGTGCTCAAACTCAGTGATCAAGCCTAAATTAATCATCAATAATAAGAACGTAATGATGATGCCCCCTAATAAACCGCCCCAAAGCGCCGATTGACGGTGTTTCAAACGACCACCCATGACACTTAAAAAACTAAACGCAGCCGCAATTTGTAGACTGGCATAATTTAAACCATCAAACCACCAACCAAGCGATAACCCGTGACGATGTTCAGCGTAATTGTTAGCAGCTGTGAAGTTTAAATGTCCCGTCATAAAGTAATAAATAGCAATGATTGTCACTACAATAACTAAGAAAGGCGTCACCACGCCTAACACAGCAATTAAACGGTCGAAATTTAAAAATAATGTTACTAGAATAAGAAGTACTAACAATAGGGAACTTATCCAAAAAGGTAAGCCAAAGCTTTCCTGTATAGTCGATGCACCGCCAGCCGTCATAATCATCGCTAATGAAAATAGAAAAATAGTAAGAATAATATCAAATAAACGCGCTATCCAAGAAGGTAAATAATACCGTATTGATTCAGAATGGTTATGCGACTTGATCTGATAGCCTGTTTGTAAAACAAAGATACCACCTAACGTCACGATAATACCCGTAATAAGAATTCCTAGAATACTATTGCTACCATTACTTGTGAAAAATTGAAAAACCTCTTGTCCAGTCGCGAAACCAGCACCCACGACAACACCTACAAACGCAAACGCGACGACAATCGCCTCTTTAAAATACTGCACTTCTGAAAAATCCTTTCAAACTTTAAAAATATTAATAAAAAACAATTATATATTTTAACGAAAATTTACAGAAAAATAAATACTAAAGTTTACATGAAACGCACACTGTCTTTACACAAAAGTCACATAAAGAAGTGAAATACAATAGTAATGCAGTCTTAAAGAAAGTTTGATAGTATAACACAGTATTAAATAAAAATTAGGAAATGAATTTATTAATTGAGGAAGGTGTAGGTATGTCTTTTGATTTACCTGTCATGCTCATCATTGTGCTATTTTTAGCGCTAGGTATCTTTAGTCAATGGTTAGCGACACGTATCAAATGGCCTTCAATCGTCGTTATGTCGATTGTAGGATTATTAGTAGGACCCATACTAGGTTTAGCAAACCCCCATCATACGCTAGGGGGAGAAGTATTTAGTCCTATTGTTTCATTAGCAGTAGCAATTATTTTATTTGAAGGTAGTAGTAACTTAGATTTCCGTGAATTAAAAGGTATTTCTAAAGCAGTCATTCGTATTATTACAATAGGCGCTGTCATTTCATGGGTTCTAGGTGCGATTGCCTTAAACAAGATTTTAGATTTCCCATTATCCGTATCTGTCGTCATGGGTGGACTCTTCTTAATCACCGGTCCAACAGTGATTCAACCATTGCTTAAACAGGCGAAAGTGCGTAAGAGCGTGGATTCTATCTTACGTTGGGAAAGTATTATTTTAGATCCTATTGGTCCAATTTTAGCTTTAACTGCATTCTATATTTACCAAATCATTGAACAAGGTTTCGGTTTACAAGTTATTTTTCTATTTATCTTGAAAATAGTCATCACAGCTGTAATCGGATTTGGCGCATCATTCATATTCAATTGGTTTATCCAACGCGATATGATTCCACAAAACTTAATGCCATCTATTCAGCTTGTCTTCATTTTGTTGGTATTTAGTATATGTGACCAAATCTTACAAGAATCAGGCCTATTAGCCGTGACTATCTTTGGTTTAATGATGGCACGCTATAAACGTCACGACTTAATTTTCAAAGAGTCAGATCATTTCGTTGAAAATGCTTCATCCATATTAGTATCAACCGTGTTTATTTTGATTACTTCATCATTAACATCATCTGTACTTATGGATGTCCTATCATGGCAATTACTTGTCTTCGCGATAGTAATGATTATTATTGTACGTCCCATTGCGGTGCTATTATCAACCATTGGTACTGAAATCACGAAAAAGGAACGTGCACTTGTTGCGATGATGGCACCACGAGGCATCGTCGTTCTAACCGTAGCCCAATTCTTTGGTGGCTTATTTATGAGTGACCACGTCAAAATGGCAAGCTATATTACACCAGTGACATTCGGATTAGTATTTATTACCGTGGTGATTTATGGCTTTAGCTTCACACCAATCAGTAAATTACTCGGCTTAGCAAGTACAGAACCACCAGGGGTGATTATCGTAGGAGAGAGTGAATTCTCTTTCCATTTAGGTAGTAAACTTCGTGAACATGACATTCCAGTCATGGTCTTCAACTTATTTGAGAACACATCAACGAAGGCAGAAGAATACGGCTTTGAAATCTTTAAAGGTAACTTACTTTCAAGTAGCGATCGTATCTACGCTGATTTAATTCGTTATAATAAGTGTTTACTCATGACGAAATCATTTATTTTTAACAGTTTAGCTTTTAATGAATTAGTACCAGAGTTTGGTTTGAATAACGTTAGTATGATGCCTGTGTCATTTACCGACGAACAAGCTAGAAATAATCTTAATGGTCCATTACGCAACCATATTTTATTTGATGAAAATCATAGCCCAAGATGGTTCGATAATACCATTGTGAATAAAAATATTGTGGAAATACATGCAGAAGAATATGACAATATTACAGATAACGACATGATTATTTATCACATTGATGACGATAAAGTCGTTTCTTTTAATAAGAGTAGTAAGCCATTACCAGAGCAAGACAGTGGAACATATGGTATCTTAAGAGACGTTTATGAATAATATAACAAATGCCTGAACATCATTTTGATGCTTCAGGCTTTTTTATAAGGTTAGATATGAAAGTTGAAAAATTGTCTTTTATCATTTATTTAACTTATGAAAGCGTTTTATAATGATGGAGAGGTGTATTTATGGATAAAGAGAAATTAGAAATAATCAAAGCCCATGCATTAGAATTCTTTAATCTACAAGTTAGAAATTTTCATATTTATGATGTGAGAAGTATTGGAAGATGTCTTCAAACACCTTTTACTAACACGAGGAGTCAATCGTTTAAAAGTGAGTTGAGCTATTTAATTAAAAACATGAAAAGTAAGTATATTTATAAATATACAAATAGTTTCAATGTAAATTACTTATTGTTCAAGTTTAATAAACATAACCAATTAATTGTTATTGGACCATTTTTGATCACAAGACCTAGTGAAAGTGAATGTCATGAGTTATTACAAGAAAGAAATATGGGGCTAGATAGATTAGATGATTTTAAGCAATACATTTTATCTATACCTTTGTGTCAACAAATACAAGTAGAAAAAACAGCGCGCTTAGCTGTGAAATTTTTAAAAGGTAAAGCGAATTATGAAACGATTCAGCCTATTGAATTTAATTTCCATATCAAGCAAGAATCATTTAGTGAGAGTATAAACGAATTTAATTTCACATTAAATCAATTGGAAGAACGTTATAAATTAGAAAATCAATTCTTAAATGAAGTCGCTAATGGTAATTCAGAAAAAGCATTGTCACTTTTCCAACAAACATTTGCGATTATTTCTGGAATTGAGAGGGGAAAAGACGTCTTAGTCACTAAAAAATATTTAGCTTATTTAATGAATACTTTATGTCGAAAAGTGATTGAACGAAGCGGTGTTAACTTATTAACTGTAGATGCTTTATCTACTAAATATGCTTTTTTAATTGATGGTGAGAAAAGTGTTGAAGGTATATTTAAGTTAACGCGTGAATTAATTACTGAATATGCGAATGCTTCAATGTATGCACAAACACTTAAATATAGTTCAAAAATTAATAAAGCAATTCAATACCTTGAACTTCATTTAAGTTATGAGGTTCATCTAGAAGACTTGGCTGCAGCTGTTAATTTAACACCCACATACTTATCTCGCTTATTCAAAAAAGAGGTGGGTGAAACTATTTCACAATATTTAAAGCAATTACGGATTAAGAAAAGTGAAGATTTAGTTGCTAATACAGATATGAACTTTGAATATATTGCACATTATGTAGGATTTAAAGATCAAAGTTATTATACAACTTGCTTTAAACAATATTATGGCGTATCACCTAAGAAGTATAGAAAATTGAAAAAAAAAGGTGTGTTGTAGTTAGATTTACTAAAAATATTAAATTAAAAACTCAAAAAAGTAAAAAAAATTAAAGAAAAAACAATTAAATTAAAAAATACCAGACTGAAAGGTAACTTTATACACTTTACAATGAATAATTAAGAATTATTTTAATTTGACATATTTTGTCAATATTTTTAAGAGAACGCTGACAACGCAATGC
>NZ_PPRD01000048.1 GCF_002902575.1 Staphylococcus croceilyticus
ATAAGAGACAGATATTATATTGAAGTATATATATAGAAAGAAAGCCTTCTATCATGCTATATTTATTTCTCATCCTAACAAGGAATTAGTATTAGATTATTTTGATATTACTAAGAATTATTATTCTAAAATTTTAGGTGAACATGAAACTTCTATTCAAAACAAAACATTCTTTATTACCTACACCATGAGCGGTCAAGCCGGCGTAGTTTTAAGTTGGTTAAGAGGTGGCTGTCAAGAAAGTCCTGAGATTGTGGCAAATGCTTTATTAGCAAATACACTTAAATTACAACGTTAAAAAGGAGCAAAGACTTTTAATTAAGTTCTTGCTCCTTTTATCGTTTGAATTATTCTGGTTTCGTTTGAAATACTTTTATATTCAACAATTGTAAACCAATCAGTATTACAGCAGTAATACAAATAATAATGATGTATGGCGTACTATTATATTCCCCTTTAAGATTTACAAGTGGCGTGACTATTCCGCCTAATAATGATTGCAACAATCCCAATAAACTTGAAGCACTTCCGCTTCCAGTTGTACGTTCTTCCATTGCAATAGAGAATCCTAAAGTCGCCACGCCCGTTACTGGCGCTACTAAAATGATAAATCCAATGACTAACATGGCAAAGTGCCAATGATTGATAAGTGTTAACGCTACGATAACTACACCTATAACTTGAATAAATGTCATTATACGCAACAACTTCTGTGGATGAATATAATCGATTAGCTTACCTGCTAATTGACTCGAGATAATTAATGTAATACCTATGCCTGCAAACATCCAACTAAAATGTAAAGCTGAGACGCCATATATTTTCTGAACTAAGAAAGGTGAAGCAGAAATATAACTAAATAACATAATAAACGTCACACCTTGAATTAACATAGGTAAGACAAAGCGTGGTGTAGAAAATAAACTTTTAAAGTTTTTAAATATTACTCCTATCCCACTACTATCTCTATGTTCGATGGCTAATGACTCAGGCACTTTGAATAAAGACCCCATTACCATTAACACACCAAATATTGTCAAAATAACGAAGACCATTCGCCAAACTGCCACACTAAGAATTAAACCTCCGAGTGCAGGGGCAAGTACAGGAGCCACTCCATTCACTAACATTAATAAAGCTAAAAATTTAGTTAGCTCGTTACCGTTGTACATGTCACTGGCAATTGCTCTAGAGATAACAGCGCCTGCGCCACCAGTGAAACCTTGAACAAAACGTAAAAATACCATAATCCAAATATTATGAACGAAGACAATACCTAAACTCGCTAACGTAAAGATAATCATAGCAATAACTAAGGGTTTCTTACGTCCGATACTATCTGAGATCGGCCCTACAAATAAATTCCCCAATCCTAATCCAATCATAAATAAAGATAACGTTAATTGAGCATTTGAGGTTGAAGTATTAAAATCTTTCTTCAATTCAGGTAATCCCGGTAAAAACATATCAATGGATAATGCCCCAATAGCTGTTAGTGCCCCCAAGATAATAATAAACAATAGCGAATGTTTACTTTGTCTCTGTTCCTCATTCATATATAAGCCTCCATATTTTATTTAATAGTAAAAATCATTAGTTTTATACGTATTTAAAAAAAGAGTGGGATTAGATTCTTTAAAGAATCCTTTCTCCCACGCTTTATTTTGCTTTCACAAGTTGTAATGTCCCATCATCACTATTTTCAGTTAATTCATAATCAGTGGTTAGGAATTGACCATTGTTGTTTAATTCTTGTACTTTTGTTTCAATTTTATTCCCTTTTTGTGAAGCACTTAGTATTTCTGGCTGTGTTAATCCAGGAATTGATCCTAAATTATTTTTTATATTTTTATAGATATCTGATTTATCTTTTAAAAATGTACTTACCAAATCAAAGTTCTTACTCGCAATTGCTGTATTTAAAGAGAATGAATAAGCACTGAAAAAGTTACTCAGTTTGTTTTTCAAACTATTTTCTTCTTTTTCCTTTTGCTCAACATAATCACTAATCGCTTCATCATCAAATTCTAATTCGAGACTATTAATATTTCCTAAATCTTTTGCTTTCATTGTTTTTGTTTCTGATTTAAATGTTTTTCCTTTGGCTTTACCAGAAGCAGAAACAACGATGTCTTTATTTTGCGGATAAGGGCCATACTCTCTAGAAGTTGAATATTTCATTTCCTTGTCGTTGATTTTTACTTTTAATGAATCATCGTCTAAATCACTTTTACCTTTTAATTTCACTGTAAGTAAGGCTTCATTAAAGTTCTCATTTACTTCTACTGTATTGCCTTTACCATATCTAAAATCGAATTTTAATTGGCCCGTGAATTTACCATATTCTGTTTCCTTATCCGCATCTATAGAATAAATACCTGGGATAAACTTGCCTAAAGATGTCGTTTTATTTGCATCAGCGACTACTGTTTTATTTTTGCCTCCAGCTCTAAATTCATATTTCGTCTCTAATTTAGGTTTTACCACAGCCTCTTTCGTCGGTGCAGTAAAACTCATATTATCAAAGATTAAAAAACGCGTGCCATTCTTACTGACTCTTAAAACATTATTTCCAGCTCTTGTTTTTATATAAGCCGCTTCTTTAGATTCACTTTTATTCAATTTCTCAACATTATCTCTAACATCGTGAATAAACTTTTTCATGCCAACTTCACTTTTTACGTACGCAATATACTCATCAGCTTCCTCAGCATCCACATGCGTTTCTTTAGTGCTTAATAACGTTGCGACTTTTTGTGAATCATTATTATCAATCGCATTAACAAGAATCTTCGTTTGTGCCTCTGGAGAGTTATAATTTCTTACTAAAAAGAAGACAATAACCAGTAAGATAATAATAAATATAACAATTGCCCAAGGAATAAATTTCCTAAGTCTAATATTTGAGGATTCTGTTTGAGGGGCTTGATTTTCACGTTTTTTAATGGCTTTTCCATCAATTTGTTTACCACAATTTGGACATATTTGCGTCTCTTTACTCTTGAGTTTTTGACCACAGTTAGGACATTTTTTCATTTAATCACCAACTTCCCCTCGCATGATGTTAATAATTTCATAATCATAATTTTATTATAATATAGATAGTTTATATAGAAACACTTTTACGTTGTTTTTATTCCATTTAATCATTTTCTATCTAAGTATTATAATCATTTTTCCGAAAATTGTAATATAATTTGAGATGTCTATTATTTCATTTTAAATTTTCGCATTATACTTTTTCAAACGTTCATCAATGATATATAACACATTTAATGCCTTTTCAATATCCTGACTTGATAAGTCTTCTACCATATCATTAACAATATTACTCACAATTTCATTATTCTCTTCAGTGTATTGACGGCCTTTGTCACTTAAAATCACATATTTTAAACGTTGGTCTATTTTATCATTAGGCTTCTGCAATTCTACAAATCCACCATCAATGAGTTTCTTAATACGACGACTAACTGCCGCTTTATTGACGCCCTGTTTTTCCGTAATTTCAGTTATAGATAAGGCATGATGATGACTCAATAGTCGCAACACATTAGATTGTTCCATTGAGATACCATATTTAATTTGCTGATCTTTCAATAGTTTAGCAGTTAACGTATTTGTATCATCAATAAAACGTTTCATAAATTCTATATGATTTTTCGAAATTCTGCTCATGGCCTAGCTCCTTGTTGTAAACTCAAATAATTTCTATATATTCTGTTAAATAATATCAATAATCGTTACGCTTGAAAACTATATTTCAGTAATAATGGTTGCTAAAACATAAAGCTTTCAATTACAGTTAAATAGACAAATATATACGAGGTCCTAATTATGCTTGCGATCATTTTTTCAATCATTGTTTTATTCATTACGTTAGGCGTGTTATTAAATGTAAATTATTTACTCAATTTGCCTGCGTTTATTTTAACAATCATTCTATGTTTTATTATAAATGTAATCAATCTTCTCACAATGACGTTACCGCTTGGTTTACTTATCATTATGATTATTGCCGTTTTTGGCTTGTTCATAAAACACAGTCATCTTTTCACTTTGAAAAAGGGTGCTAAGTTTTTACGCAAAATGTTTAAGCATCTTATACATGGCGCCTTAATTATTGCGATTTTATTTTATATTAGTACCATCCCTATTCCTATAGTAAATGGTGTCTTCTTATGGTTATCTATGATTGCCTTCAGCGCGTGTTATTCTTTTATACTTTACATGGTATGGTCTTCTGCATTTGGACGTACGATTACGACGAAGCAATATGATTTAATCATGATTTTAGGGGGAGGCATTTTCTCAGAACAAGTCACACCTATGTTAGCCGATCGTTTAGACCGCGCGTTACATGTGTTAGAAAGCCAATCAACAAATTGCAAGGTCCTAGTAAGTGGCGGTAAAGGACCAGATGAACCAATAACAGAAGCTTTAGCTATGCAACGTTATTTAATTGAACATGGGGTTCCCGCTTCTTCTATTTTGGTGGAGGACCAATCTACGAGTACTTATGAAAACTTTGTGTTTTCGAAAGATATTATCGCTGATCACTTTTCACGTTCAGCCAAAATGCTTTGTGTCACAAGCCAATTTCATATTTTAAGAGGCTTACATTTTGCGCGCTCAGTTCGATTAAATATGGAAGGCATTGGCAGTCACACGCCTTATCACTTTTTCGATATCGCTTTAGTACGTGATTTCTTGGCCTTAATGTATCAATATAAACTACTCTTAGCCTTTTATTTTGCGATTATATTCTTTATTTCAATTTTAATCATATTTTAAATTATGGATACACACATAGCAAAGCCCATAGATGGTCAATCCATCTATGGGCTTTTCAATTTTATGAAGTTATTTTTCCGTCTTCAAGATGAATAATGCGATCAGCATATTCAAATAATCGTTGGTCATGCGTAATCATAATGCCAATGATGTTATCACTTTTGACGCGATTTCTAATCATTTCTACGACACTTAAAGCACGTTCAGCATCCAAACTAGCAGTTGGTTCATCAGCCAACAATAGTTTAGGTTGATTCATGAGCGCACGCATAATTGCTACACGTTGTTTTTCCCCACCCGACAACATATGCGGATAAGCGTCTAATCGATGCTTCAACCCTATTTCATTAAGTAATTGCTCCGCGCGTTGTTTAGCTATTTTAGTAGATTCACCCGCTTCTTTTGCCACAATCGTTAATTGCTCCTTAACTGTAAGATATGGCACTAAGTGCGAAGATTGAAAGATGAATCCAATTTCTTTAAGTCTTAATATTGTTTTGTTTTTATTTTTTGAAAATAAAGGCTCGTCACGAAATAGAATTTCGCCTTCTGTAGCACTTAGTAATCCACCTAATATATTAAGAAGTGTTGACTTACCTGAACCAGATGCGCCATTTAAGATAACAAATTCGCCAGGTTGAACTGTAAAGTTAATATCTTTTAAAACGTTGGTTTGTGAACTCCCTTTACCAAATGATTTAGTAATATGTTCAAGTTGTAATGTCATTATTCTCCACCTCCAATTGCTTCGATAGGATCTATTTTCAAGATTTTAATAAATGAAAGAATCGTTCCTATAAATCCAACGATTAAAAATATCACTATCATCATTACAATGTTAGTTGTATTTAAATAAAACGGCATAGAAACTGGCATAAGAAGCTGCAATACTTCAATTATAAGAATAGCTAGAAATACGCCAATCAACGTGGTCATTACAATTTGTAATACTAGCGCTAACAATAGGTGACGTGTTTTGATACCTATTGCCTTTAAAATCCCTATTTGAGAAATCTTTTGAATGGTCATGACATAAAAGAAAGTACTTAACACGATAGCTGTAATAATAAATAAACTTGCAATCATAAGAGTAAGTGGTAATTGTTCTGCTTTATAACTAGCAATATTGTCAGTTAGTGTAGATTGCGTACTCACTTTCACATCTTTAAGGGAATTAAGTTTATCTAATTGTTGTTTATTTAAATCGGTTATTGGATAAAATGTTGAAACTTGTTGATTGATTTGATTAAATCCTTCTTTTGTCATTAAAATCATTGAACTATGGGCATACATTGTATCCTCAATGATGCCACTCACTTTATACTGTTGATGATGGCCTTTAAATGTTACTTTATCTCCTACTTTAATATGTTCGCCCGTTAATTTTTGATTAATAGCAATTTCATTATTATTGTTTGGATATGAACCCGTTTCAAGTTTTGGACGCAACTTTGATGATGTTGTATACGTTAAAACATCTTGATCTTGATTTTGAAGTTTCAGCGTTTGTGGCCCTAATTTGGTTGGCTGCTGATGAATTATATCCTCAATTTGAGTTTGCTGTTTTGTTGTTAAATGAGAACTTTCAATTTTAGTCTCTTTCATATCTTCTGTGATAAAATAGCGTGTATTCATATTATCTAAAAGTGAGATGTTTTCACGGGCCAAGCCTTGTGCTAAACCGCTTATGAATAACACCATAATTCCTAATAAAAATATAATTAACATGATTAAAGCATAGCGAAATTTGTAAAATCTCATTTCTTTCCATGCTAAGTTCATATATAATTCCTCCCCACTACGACGTTATGTACATAGCTTAATCGTGGAATGTGAACTGAATATGAACGATTAGAGGAATTGTCTTCTTAATGAGTTATTCGTATAATTATTCTAAAATATAAAGGAGAAGAGCACACATGGTGAAATGTTTAATTGTAGATGATGATTTAAAGCTATTACATTACGTTTCCACACATTTAGAGGCAAATCATATTCATACGATTACACAATCAAGTGGAGAAGCGGCACTTGATTACTTAAATACGCATCAAGTAGATATTGCTGTGGTGGACATAATGATGCCAGGGATAGATGGCTTTAAACTTTGTAAGACGTTAAAGGATAATTTCAATCTTCCGGTAATTATGTTGACGGCAAGAGACGCATTAAGTGATAAGGAACATGCCTTCGTAAGCGGAACGGACGATTATGTAACTAAACCTTTTGAAGTGAAAGAATTATTGTTTCGTATTCAAGCTGTGTTACGTCGTTATCAAATTAATGCCCAAAGTGAAATTCAAATCGGTAATATAGTATTGAACGAATCGTATATGGAAGTAGCAGTAAATAATAGAAAAATGAATCTACCTACGAAAGAATTTCAATTACTTTTCTTATTATGTAGTCAGCCTAAACAAATTTTTACGCGTGATGTATTAATAGAGAAGATTTGGGGCTTTGATTATGAAGGTGATGAGCGCACAGTGGATGTTCATATCAAACGTTTAAGACAACGTTTAACTAAATTACAGGCAAATATACATATTCAAACTGTCAGGGGACAAGGTTATAGGGTGAGTCATGATGTTTAAAACGTTGTATAGCCGAATCGCCATTTATACTATTACCGTAATTTTGTTTAGCGCCTTAGTCAGTTTTCTATTTACCAATATCTATTATCATTTCAATTTAAAACCAAGTAATGATGCTAAGATAATGCGCACATTAAAAGAAGCGCGTTCCTATAATGAGCATTTTGATTCTTCAGATTTAGATGCGTATTTTCGACATTTAGGTCAAATGAACTATCAAATTATGACAGTGGACAAGCATCATCATAAATCTTTTTATGGCCACCCTTTTCGAAAGGATAACCTTAGCGATGCTTCGATAAATAAAGTATTACAAGGGCAAGACTTTCATGGCATCAAAAATAAGCCATATGAATTATTTGTCACAGGCTTTTTCGATAATGAAACTAACAATACGGTTGGGGTAAAATTTACGCACCAACATCAACCTATTGCAGTGTTTATGCGCCCTGATATTGGTCATACTTTTAGTGAATTCCGTATCTTTTTGGGTGTACTTCTAGGATTATTGCTTATGATTTCTATCGCACTTGTTATTCTCTCAACATATTCGATTATCCGTCCGGTAAAACTTTTAAAAAATGCTACTGAGCGCTTAATAAATGGTGATTTTGATACTCCAATTAAACAGACACGTCACGATGAAATTGGTACACTACAATATCGCTTTGATGATATGCGCCAATCTTTAAAGCAAGTCGATGATATGCGCCAACATTTCGTACAAAACGTTTCACATGAAATCAAAACACCATTAACACATATACAAAGATTACTTAGTGAATTACAACAAGCTAAAACTGATCAAAGTCGGAATATGTATATTAATGATATCCATTCTGAAGTAACACGTTTAAGCGATTTAACTAGAGAGTTACTTTTACTTTCTGAACTAGATAATGCTCAGCATTTAAAATTCAATGATGAGATTCATTTAACTGCTCTAATTACTGACATTATTCGTCACGAACAGTTTGCGCTTGATGATAAAAACCTAATGCTGTTATCAGAAATAGAAGATATTTATTTCCGAGGAAATAGTCGCTTATTATATCAAGCCTTTTTTAACTTAATTCAAAATGCAGTCAAATATGCGCCAACTGATAGTACGATTGATGTGACGCTCACTTCTGATAATGAAAAGATTACCTTTACAGTATCGAATGAAGGTACTCCTATAAATGAAGAAGCACAGCAACATCTCTTTGACCGTTTTTATAAACTTAATACACACCAAAATAGTAATGGTTTAGGCTTAGCTATAACAAAAGCAATAATAGAACTTCATGAGGGCACTATTTTAGTATCAAGTTCTGAACATATAGGTACAACATTTACTATTAGATTAAAAGAAGAACATAATTAGAGACTCATCATCAAAAAAATTACCTATTAAGAAATAATTTTAACCACTCACTCAAATTATTCTACCACTTACATTTTTAAACGAAAAATCACAATTGAAAATGGTTAAATAAGTGTGAGGAGGAGAAATTGCATGAAACTTAAATTATTTATTTCACCAGAGGAACAAGAAAAATTTGTTGCTATCCATGGGCCACAATTTGATAGTGACATCCAACAAATTATAAAGAGCATCGAAGATTTAAATAAACTTAAACAATTAAATGGTAAATATAATGGTGAGATTCATATTCTAGATGTTGAAATGATTACTAGCTTTCGCACGTATAAAAACCAAGTTGTAGCCATCCTCAACAACCAAAATTATGTGTTAAAAGAACGTTTATATGAATTGGAGTCATATTTACCTACCTCGTTCATTAGAATCTCAAAATCCGAGATAGTAAATATTGATAAGATAAAAAAATTACAATTAGAACCTAATGGTCTTATACGAATGTATTTGGATAATGCAAATTATACTTACTCCTCAAGAAGATATTTAAAATCTATAAAGGAGAGACTTTCATTATGACAAAATTCTATAGATTCACTAGCGTCTCTTTATTAATTGGTTTAACATGCTCTATTTTTTTCAGCTATATTAGTGCTAATGGGCAGTATTATCCTTTATCACCGATTTCAACAATGGGGAGATTTTATTATCATCATTTTAGTGAAGCTACTATTATGATTATTGCGATTTTACTGTGGTTAATGGTTGGACTTTTATTTTATTTAACAAGTTTTATTTATACTTATACTGATTGGAGCGTTACACGTACTACATTTTTCCACTTTATATGTAGCTATATAGGCCTTTTGCCTATCGCAGTTCTAGCTGGCTGGTTTACACCCTCATTAATAAATATTTTAATTTATACTTTCTATTTTGTTATTATTTATATATTTATTTGGGCCTTCCATTATTGGAAAAATAAAAGATACGTTAGAGAAATAAATGAACGCCTTAGTGAAATGAGACATTAATAATAAAGCGGATATCTATTTAATGAATTCACTTTCATTAATAGATATCCGCTTCTATTTATTATTTCACGTTTAAATATTTTTGTACTTCTTTATGAACTGCTCTATATACATCTTCATGTTCAGTTAATTTTAATCCAAATGATGGTACCATTTCCTTAATTTTCGGAATCCAACCTTTAAATTCTGCACCATAGCAACGTTGTAATAAATCTAACATAATATCTACTGCAGTTGATGCACCTGGTGAAGCACCAAGTAACGCTGCTAATGAGCCATCATCTGATGTGATTACTTCTGTACCGAATTGTAAGTTACCTTTACTATCTTCAGTATCTTTAATCACTTGTACACGTTGACCCGCTACAATGACTTCCCAATCTTCATCTTTCGCATTTGGTAAGAAGACACGTAAGTCATTCATACGTTCTTTATGCGTTAACATAAGTTGAGAAACTAAATATTTCGTTAAGTTAAATTCTTTTACACCAGCAGTTAACATTGTAACTACGTTATTTGGTTTAACAGAACGAATTAAATCTAAATTTGATCCTGTTTTTAAGAATTTAGGTGAAAATCCTGCGAATGGCCCAAATAATAGTGAACGTTCTCCATTTACAAATCGAGTATCTAAGTGAGGTACTGACATTGGCGGTGCACCTACGTCTGCTTTACCATAAACTTTCGCGTGGTGACGTTCAATGACGTCTTTATTTGTACAACGTAGGAACAATCCACTTACTGGGAAACCACCAATATGTTTAGATTGTTTAATACCTGTTTTTTGTAGTAATGGCAAGCTTGCGCCACCTGCACCAATAAAGACAAATTCTGATTCGTACGTATGACGTTGACCAGATTTTAAATCTTTAACTGTCACTTTCCAGTTACCGTTATCAAGCTTTTCAATATTTTCAACTTCTTGTTTATATTGCACTTCTACATTGCGTTCTTTTAAATTAGAAATTAATTTTTTAGTTAATGCACCAAAGTTAACATCTGTTCCTGATTCATCACGAGATAAAGCAATCGGTACGTTAGATGTTCTACCTTCAATCATTAACGGTACCCATTCTTTCATTTTTTCTCTATCTTCAGTAATATCCATTTTTTCGAATAAAACGTTCTTTTTAAGTGCTTCCACACGTCTTTTCAAAAATTGAACATTAAAAATACCTTTTACGAAACTCATATGTGGCACAGATTGAATAAAATTACCTGGGTTGTCTAATTGGCCTGTTCTTACTAAATGTGCCCAAAACTGTTTTGACACTTGGAATTGTTCATTAATCTTAATAGCTTTATTAATATCTACAGAGCCATCTTTACCTTCTTTAGTATAGTTTAATTCGCATAATGCTGAATGTCCTGTACCAGCATTATTCCATACGTTAGAACTTTCTTCTCCTGATTGTTCTAACTTTTCAAAAATTTTAATTTCTTTCTCTGGTGATAACTCTTTTAATAATGTACCTAATGTTGCGCTCATAATTCCGCCACCAATTAAGATGACATCTGTTTTGCTATGTTGTGAACTCATAACAACACAGTCCCCCTTTTATAATCACATCTTTAGTCGATAGGTTAAAACCCTGGCCTAATAAATTAAAACGCTTTCTTTTTCTTATAAAAATTTTTAATATTAATTTTACGTAAAAACGTAAATCGACTTTTTAACAACTACCTTAATTATATACATAATTCTTCATTGAAAAAAGTGTTTATACTAATTATTACATTATTTAAGTTACTGTTCCCTATTTACACTAAATTTACTTTTTATTAAGTGACCTGCTATTTAACATCTATTACTTATGAAGTCACACATGCTATAATTTTTTTAAATTAAGAAATTTGAGGTGTAATCATGAAATCATTTACTTTTTTAATGCATAATATTTATGCTTTAGGCGGTACTGTTAAAGCAGTGACTGAACTTGCTAATACATTATCAAATAAAGGTCATCATGTAGAAATTATTTCTATCTTTAGAGCTGCAGATAAACCTTACTTTGAATTAGATGATGCAATTCATGTCAAAACGTTAATCGATTATCGTTTAAAACCTCAAAATATAAGCTCGATAGTAATGAATCGCTTAAATCGCTATACACCTTTTTTCAAGCCGACTCGCCTATCAAAATATGAGCCAGGTTTAAATCAATTTTCAAGCTATATAGAACGTAAAATAATTAAAGCGATTAAGAAAGTTAATACCGATGTGTTAGTTGGTACGAGAGCGAGTTTTAATATTTTAATAGCTCAATATCATTCTGCAAATATTACTACTGTTGGCATGGAACATATGAATTTAGAGGCATATCCGAAAGAATATCAACGTGAAATGATTAGTGCGTATGATAAATTAGATGTGATCACTACTTTAACTTCAAATGATCAACACAAATATCAAGAACTTATTACTACGCCAGTCTTTACTGTGCCTAATATTATTAATGCGCAAGCACTTTCTATTCCTAAAGAAAATATTATTATGAGTGCTGGAAGATTAGAGCATGAAAAAGGCTTTGATATTTTAATAGAGAGCATTCAACGAATTCAAAGTTCTATTCGTCAATCTCACTTTAAAGTTGAATTATATGGAGATGGGCAAGAACATACAAATCTTCAACAATTAATTAATAATTATAATCTTACTGATATTATTACGCTTCACCCTGCTACTCAACAATTAAATGAAAAATTTGCACAAAGTAAAATCACTGTTGTACCTTCACGGAATGAAGGGTTTGGCATGGTCATCTTAGAAGCAATGGCACAAGATAATGTGGTGATCAGCTTCAAAGATACTTTAGGCCCTGCTAGTTTAATTAAACATGGTGTTAATGGATATTTAGCAGATTATGCAGATGTTAATTCTCTAGCGAAATATATAGATATTACAATTAACCATATTGATGAATCTGACAATATGATAAATGAAAGTCATCGTACAGTTGAACAATATTCAGCAGACGAAGTATACGGCAAATTTATATCTGCTATTTCATGAAAAATTAAATAAAGACATAAAAAAATTGTAATTTGAGCAACATCGCTCAAATTACAATTTTTTATTATGCTTATAAGACTAATGATAGGATGAAAGTCCAAATACAGATAAAGATTAATAATCCGATGCTGTATCGTAAAGTCATTTTAAGTAATTCTGATTCTTTACCTACTTCTTTAACGGCTGCAGTCGCAATCGCAATTGATTGTGGTGAGATTAATTTAGCAGCTACCCCACCAACTGTATTAGAAGCTACAAGTAATGAACCGCTAGTTCCAATTTGTTGCGCTACTGACGCTTGAATTGGGGCAAATAATGAGTTGTTATTAACAACTGATCCTGTCATAAATACGCCAATCCAACCTAAGATAGGTGATAATACTGGGAAGACATTTCCTGCTTTAGCGATACCTTGACCCATTGCAGCACTTAAACCACCGTAAGTTGTAATTTTAGAGATAGCTAAGATGAAACAAATTGTAAGAACTGGTAACCATAATTCTTTGAATGTTACTCCGAATAAACGACCTGCATCACCAAAGCTTACTTTTTTAGCCATTAATACTGTAATAATAATAGTTAATAAGATAGCAGTACCAGTTTGACCAATAAAGTTAAATGTTAAGATAATTGGTTTATGTGCAACTTCGCTAAATGTACCTGGTAAGTTAAAGTTAAACACTAATGAAGAAAGAGCGCCATTTGGTAAGAATAATTTTTTGAAGAATGGAGCACTCCAAATCATTACAATGACAGTTAAAATTATAAATGGACTCCATGCATACATAATTTCTTTTGCACTATGATGCTTAACCGGTTCAGGCTCAACATCTTTTTGTACACGATAAATATTTTTTGGTTGGAATTTTCTAGAGAATACAGCTAAAGCTCCCATTGTAGCTAAAGGTGGGATAATATCAGCTAATTCTGGACCACTGAATACTGTTAATAAACCTTGTAAAACTGTGTATGTGATTGAAACGACTAAGATAGCCGGTAATGTTTCTTTAATACCTTTAAGACCATCGATAATAAAAATTAATAAGAATGGAATAAAGAAGTTAATGATGGCTAAAGTTAATGTAGATGTTTGAGAAACACCCATCGCGTGTACGCTACCTGGTAAATGTAAAGTATCAACTACGCCTACTGGAATACCAATAGCGCCAAAAGCACCTGAAGCTGCGTTGGCAACTAAACAAAGCATCGCTGCTTGTAATGGTCTAAATCCAAGTTGTGATAATAATAATGCACAGATTGCAATAGGTACACCAAATCCTGCTGCACCTTCTAAGAATGCGTTAAATGCAAAACCAATTAATAAAAGTTGAATACGTTGGTCTTGTGAAATGCTAGTGATACTATCTTGAATTGTATTAAACTGTCCTGATTCTTGAGTGATTTTATATAATAGTACGGCCATCATAACAATATAGCCAATTGGAATAATACCTTGGTAGAATCCTTCTACAACTGCCCCAGAAGCAATCCCTACTGGTAATTTGAAGAATGGCACCGCAATAAGTAATGTCACTACTAAAGTAGTAATAGCAGCATAAATCCCTTTCATTTTAAAGACTGTTAAACATAATAGGAATAATATAATAGGAATCGCTGCAATTAAGCTGGATAACACTAAGTTATCGAAGGGGTTAAATGTTTGAACTAACATAATTTTGACTCTTCTTTCCTTATTTTTTAATGAATTATCTAGAGCGTTCATCTGACAAGGTCTGGACGTCCTCTGCGACCGTTTCAACCTCATACAGTTCACTACATAATTAATATTTTGTCGACAAGTTAATCATGCTAGATTTCACAATTTTCATATTGTGAACTTTTTCACAAGTTAAATATAACACCTTTCTATTTAATTGACAATACTATATAGCGTTTTTAACTAAAATTTTGTGAATTTCTTAACAAATATAATAAAATCTAAACTTTTCATAGATTTAAGTATTAGATGAATAACAACCATTCTCTTTTGCATGTCTTTGTAACTATGATTTTTTTTAATGCACGTGGTAAAATATATATATGAAATTTACGAGCAAAAGGATAATGTATGATGATTAAACAAATAAATATTTCTAATATGGCACATCTTGAGCTACAACTTAATAAAGCGAAATCGGCAGGTTTTTCACATTTTATTCCATATTCTAATGAGATTAAAATTAATCAAGATATGCTTGAAGCCGTGGTTTTATCGGATAACTCTATTGCAGTGGATTATACAATTGACGGCATGTATTTAAATGATTGTCGATATTTTGGTGACGATAAACTTACGTTTTTATCTTGGATGAAAAATATTAATCATTATCCCAATTTTATTTATAATATCGATGCAACGCTTTTACACTTAGCTAAATATGATATTCACTCTATTATGGACTTAGCGGTCATTACCGCTTTGAAGAATGAAATAGACATAGATGGCCATGTCGTTTTTGATTTCAACAATGAAATGCCAACAAGCAAAGTATTTTGGAAGTCATTAGATACTCATGAAGTTAAATTGATTAATCATTTTGACTTAAATAAATTAGCTTATATACATGGTCATCCAGTTCCATTCAATAAATTTAGATTTCCTGGCAAAGAAGATGAAATGCGTTTTGCCGAAAGTTGGCTAGTTACTACTAAATTTAAATTACCTAAATGGATGTATCATAAAATGCATCAACGTGCTGTTAAAAATCATCGTAATTTGAGTTATATTTATGAAAAAGATAAATCTCAAGTGAAAGATCATATTGTTTTCTTAGGCTTTGATTATGGTTACAGAGGCAATTCGAAGTATTTATTTAATTATTTCGTTAAACGTAACCCTACTACTGAAGCATACTTTATAACGAATGATCGCCGTGGTCCTTATTTTTTACCGCCCGAAGCGGAAGGAAATAAAGAATTAATTGAAAGTGCTAAAATCGTAGTCGTTGAGAGTTATTTACCTGACGACTATAAACCAAATGGTACAGTTATCCAACTATGGCATGGCACACCTATTAAAAAACTATTTTTAGATAGTCATGAGCCAGATCAAAATAAAAATATTTATAACTATAAAGCACGTAAATATAACAAATGGTTACAACAAGATTATTTTTTATTAGATTCTGCTAACTCACAAGGCTTATTTGAAACAGCTTTTCCAAATCAAAATACACAATTTATTCCATATGGCTACCCAAGAATTAGTCACTTATTACATAAACTTAATGACCAAAGTCATCATATAAAAGTCAAAAATGAACTTGGCATTGAACGTACAAAACCAGTACTGTTATATGCGCCTACATGGCATGCCTCTAACAGTGAAGATGCTACTTTGACTATTACACCTGAGTTATTAGAACAATATTACGTGATTTATAAAAGCCATGTTGAAAGTAAGGCTCAAGTGCCAGATGACGTTATTGAGGCACCTAGCCATATTGAAACTCAAGATTTATTATTAATTGCTGATGTAGTCTTAACAGATTATTCTTCAATTATTTTTGATGCTTTAACAATTGGGAAAAAGGTTTGCCTATATACACCTAATCACGAAGCTTATGAAGATGAACGTGGCGTTTATGAAGATGTGATGCAAAGTTTATCTAAAGTGTGGTATACGGATGAAGATTTATTACTTAACAATTTAATAAATCATAACTTATCTGATATCCCTCACCACCCATTAGTAAATGAAAATAATCAATCTTTAAAAAAATTAACACAACTCATGCGTGATATTTTAAATGATAACCATTAATGAAAAACCGTTAAGATTCGATATTTCGAGTCTTAACGGTTTTTATAATTATATGTTCATTTATACTAGTAACATTTTTACACATTTCGTTCCATAATAAGATCGGTATCTACAATATCACCATTTACAAAATCATGTGCACCAGTAACTTCGAAGCCATGTCGCTTATAAAATGCCAATGCCTTATCATTATACTTCCATACGCCTAACCATATTTTAGATTTATGATATTCACGTGCTTTCTCAAGTGCTAATTTAATAAAAGCATTCCCTCTTCCCCCGCCTTGATGTCCTTTATAAAAATAGATACGTTGTATTTCTAAATACTCAACACCTTTAGGTTCAGTTTGAGCCTCGTTAATATTTAACTTTAAATATCCAGCTATTTCATTATCTACTTTATAAAAATAATGAAATGAATTAGGGTTATCTAGTTCAGATAGTAATAATTCTTCATTGTAAGCTTCTTTAAAAAATTTTTGAAAATTTTCTTCTGAATACTCTTCTTTAAACGTTTCGTAAAATGTCGTCTCTGCTATGTGTCTTAACTCAGTTACTTCATTTTTGTGTATCTCTTCAATATGCTCAGCCATATTATTTCTCCCTCTCCCCATCTATAGTAGCCTTTCAAGAATTTAAACACCTCATTCCTTGTGCAATGATTTTCAAACCATTAATTATAATTAATTTGTGAACGTCTTAAATTACTATTGATAATATTTATCAATGAGTATAAAGTATAGTTGTTATAAGTATAAATTAGAGTGAGGTTTTTTCAAATGTTTCAAGATTTATTTGTAGTAGGTATCACTGGACCAACTAGTCTAGTCATTATCAGTATTATCGCTTTGATTATCTTTGGACCTAAAAAATTACCACAATTTGGTAGAGCAATTGGTAGCACATTAAAAGAATTTAAATCTGCTGCTGAACATTTAGACTCAGATGATGTACACGATACTCCCAGTAAAGAGTCAAAACAACAACGAGAACAATCAAAATAATTCGACATTACTTGAACACTTTGATGAATTAAGAGTACGAATCGTCAGAGTGTTTATTGCTTTTATTATTTCAACTATCATTGTTTATATTTCATCACATTGGTGGATGAAACCATTTATCCATTATATTAAACGGGCACATGTAACCCTTCATGCATTTTCATTCACTGAAATGATTCAAATATACATTATGATTATTTTCTTTGTGGCGCTATGTTTGATTATGCCATTTATCTTTTATCATTTATGGGCATTTATCGCACCTGGCTTACATCCACACGAACGTCGATTTATTTATAAATACAGTATTTGGTGTGCTGTATTATTTCTTATTGGAGTAGCATTCGCATTCTTCATTGGCTTCCCACTAGTTATTAATTTTTCATTAACCCTTTCAACCGTTTTAAGTATTCAACCTGTGATAGGGTTTCAAGCATATTTACATGAATTAATAAGATGGCTATTAATCTTTGGCGTTCTATTCCAGTTGCCTACACTATTTTTAGGCTTAGCCAAATTAGATCTAATAGATGTTAAAGAACTTAAAACATATCGTAAATATGTTTACTTTGGTTGTTTTGTCGCAGCAAGTATTGTTGCACCGCCTGATTTAACATTAAATTTATTGTTAACATTACCATTAATTATTCTATTTGAATTTAGTATGGTCATTGCCAAAGTTACACAACGAAATTGATATTTAAATAAACGTAAATATACAAAAATCCTCGAACTTTCTCATAATGTTAAGTTCGAGGATTCTTTATATTATTTAATTCTTATTTTACTCGTTGTTCTTTTTTATCTTTTCTATTTTTGAAAATGAAGAAAATAATCAGCACAATGTAAATTAATTGAGCAACAATTGTTTCAACCGTTGGATAGAATCCAATGAAACTAATTGTCGGTAAACCTTCAATACCATGATGTGGCACAGTACCTAATAATTGTAATTTTTGAATACTTACACCAAGCATCTTGAATGCCATAATAAAGATTAAAATTGAAAGCACTCTGAAGATATAATAAATTGGTATAAGTTTAACAATAAATCTGAATAGCAATGCGAAGATGATTAAAATCACAATTGCTAATGCGATACCAATTACAAAATCTGTCGTAGTGATACTACCAATCATACCCATATAGAAGATGATTACTTCTACACCTTCACGTAAGACTGAAATTAAACCAATTGTTCCTAAAAGAACAAGGTTACCATTACTAATAGCATTTTGATACATATTTTGAATCATATCATTCCAACGCTTCGCACTTGAACGACGATGCATCCAAATACCTACCACGTACATAAGAACAACTGCAATGATACCGAGTGTTGCTTCCATTCCTTCTCGCAAGATACCATTATTACCCAACGTTTGAATAAACACAACTGCTAACGTGATACTTAGTATTAAACCAAGAATAGCACCGCCAATAACACTTGCAGTACCTTTTGTATCTTTAACATTACGTGTCATTGTAGTTAGTGTCATGATAATTAAGAGTACTTCAAGACCTTCACGTAAGAAGATGATCATTACGTCAATGAATGAATATCCTTCTTGACCTACTGTATCTTTAATATCTGAATTGATTTCTTGTAAGCCTTTTTTCACTCTATCTTTATTACTATTATCTAAAATACTTTGATAATATGGAATTTTATCTTCGATAGTTGTATACAATGAACCATTTTTTGTTTGAATTTTGCCTTCAACATATGGCCAGATTTGCACGAATTTAGATAATGCTTCATCAGCTTGATTTAAGTTATTATCATCAATACCTTTAATCGCTTTATCTAGTTCATCATTTAATTGTGAAGCTTTGTATTGGCCAGATTCTCCACTAGATTGTTTCTGATCTACAGTATCGATACTAGATTTAAATGTATTCCAAGCATTCTCAACCTTCTTTGTATCTAAAGGTTCTTTTTGCGTTGCTACACGAAGTTGCATTAAATTCACTTCGATTTGTCCATATTTACCTTCATCATAGTTACGAATTGCAGATTCATGGCTTGTCCAAATTTGGTTCAAACTATTATTGATTGATTGTAATTCAGACTCACTTTTCGTTTTAATCGCTTTTTTAACTTGTGCATCTTTAGAATCAACTTGTTGTTTTAACTCTTTAATTTCTCCTGAAATATTAGATGAGGATTCTACATTTTCATAAGCAATCAGTGATTTGGTTAATTCTGAAAGTTGATCAGCTTGTTTGTCGGTGGAAGATGTGTGGTCTAAATCTTTTAATTTAGATTTAACCTCTTTACCTTCTTTATTATTTTTAATATTTAAATCGTTAACTTTAGATTTAACATCTTCTACTGCTTTTTGTTTATCTTTATCACTTTTATCCTTATCTTGTAGCGTTGACTTTGCGTCCGTAATAGCCACATAAACGTCACTAATTGAGTTATCATCCGCAGCATGTACCGGTGTTGGTGTGATTCTTAGCACTGTGAAAAGAAGTGCCACTACTAAAAGGAGTTTAATCGAAAAGTGTTTCACCTAAATAACCTCCTTTTTGAACACCTGGTAATACAAGAAATGATGCAGAACCTTTATGTGTAATATATTCATTTAATTTATCACTATGGCCTAAATTATTTTGAATATCAATAAATTGTTGCGTAGATTTTTGGAAACAAGTAAAGATTAAACCTACTTCTAAGTTACCAGTCTTCGCATTAGTACCATCACTATAATTATAAGCACGACGTTTAATAGATGTATTAGCTTCACGTGCTAAACGTGCATGAGCATTCGGATCAATAATGTAATTACCGCTTGCATCTTTTGCTTTTAAATCTAAGTTTTCAAATTCTTTTTTACCTGTTAAAGGTGCACCAGTATCACGTTTTCGTCCAAATGTTGCCTCTTGTTCTTCTAAAGATGTACGATCCCAAGTTTCAATGTGAATTTGAATACGTCTTACAATACAATATGTACCATTTTTAGCCCAACCGTCATCAATAAATACATATTTTTTAAGTTCATCACTTTTAGTAGGGTTAACAGTACCATCTTTAAAAGCCATTAAATTTCTAGGCGTTTCTTTTAATTTTCCTGATACGAAACCATTTTGAGACCATCTCATTTTGACAATATCTCTAAATGGACGGACTAAATTATGAACCGCGTGGAATGAAACTTGCGGATCATTTGAACACGCTTGTATCATAATATCTCCATCACTATATTCATCTTCTAATTGATCATTTGGAAAATGAGGTAAATCTTTAAAATCTTTTGGAATTTTAGATGACATACCTAGTTTTTTCAAAAATGATTTACTTACGCCATACGTTAACGTTAATCTACTTGCACCTAAACCAATAGATTCGCCTGTGTCTACTGGAGGTAATAACACATTTTGACTATCTTTTTCAGCTGGCGCACCATCTGTCATATTGACAGACATGTCCGTCCACTTTTTAAACATATCTTTAATTGCGCTTTTGTCTTTACTTTTTAAGTCTAAAGCTACAAAAGTACAATTCTTTTGTGTAGGTGTCGTAACGCCAGCTTGCACACGTCCATAAAATTCGAAAGCATCTTTACCCTCATCTTCTGGCGTATCAAACATTGATTTAAATGAAAAGATACTTCCCACGCCACTTGCACCAATTACTGCGCCTGCTCCACCAATTCCAAGCATTTTCAAAAAAGAACGTCTTGAAACTTGTGTTGGTTGTTGATCGTCTATTTTACTCATTCTGTAACCACAGCCATTTTACTTAAAGGTTCACCAAGTGAGTTCACTGCATCTGATAATGCTTTTCTATCCTCTTTAGTTACAGCGCTATAGTCTTTATATCCATCGCCGTCTTTGTATTTATCTAATAAACTATTTACTTTATCAAAGTTCTTTTGAATATCATCGCTTAATTTTTTATCTTTTTTCACTAATTCAGGTTTGAATAATTCATAGATTTTTTGAGCACCTTCAATATTTGCTTTAAAGTCATATAAATCAGTGTGTGAATAAATTTCTTCTTCACCAGTTATTTTTGAAGTAGATACTTCATTTAATAAGTCAACTGAACCTTGTAACATTAATTTAGGTGTAATATCTAAAGTATCAGCTTTAGCGTCCAACTCTTTAGCATCTTTTAACAATTGATCAGCATCTTTTTTTGTAGTGGCATCAATTTTGTTGTCTTGGTAAAGTGATTTTTCAATTTTATGATAACCGCTCCACTTGTCTTCTTTCTTTTCTTCTTTCATATCTGCTAAACGAGCATCAATTTTAGGGTCTAAATCACCAAATGCTTCAGCAACTGGTTCTGAACGTTCATAGTACATACGTACT
Source organism: Staphylococcus croceilyticus (assembly GCF_002902575.1). Classification (GTDB taxonomy): domain Bacteria; phylum Bacillota; class Bacilli; order Staphylococcales; family Staphylococcaceae; genus Staphylococcus; species Staphylococcus croceilyticus. Next base: position 21,886 of record NZ_PPRD01000048.1, read on the forward strand.
TTAGGATAAAGCTCTTTTGCTTTTTCCATATTGTCATTTTTAATTGCAGATACAAATTCTTCTGTACCTTCTAAGAATTTATCTAATTGATTATCTGTGTATTTTTCGTATTCTTTCGTAGCTTTGTTCAAAGCCGCATTGTTTTTACTACTTGAACTTTGTGACTGAGAATCTTTTTTACTTTGGCCATTATCTCCATTATTATCGTTGCCACATGCTGCTAATAATAATGATGATGCTAATAGAATAGTTGGTAATTTCTTCATAAACTGTCCACCTCAATAAATTATAGGTAATTATTCAACCGCCACTGATTTTTTATCATTTATAATAATCCTTTTATAAAATATGAGTTATCCCAAAATATCAATTATTATAGTAGTTTTTCTTCTTCAGTTTCAATTGATAATCATTATCAAAATAATTATAAGTTTGTCCCCATTTTGTGTCAATAACAATTCTATTTTAATTTTAATTAGCTTGATTTTTATCGTTTGCTTTATTACTAATAATTAAGATATAATGATTCAATAAGATATTCTAAGCATACTATCTTATTTTGAGGAGTAAATAATTTATATCTATTAATAACTTTTAAAGGAGTCATAAGATATGAGTACTGAATTTAAAGTATTTTTAGTTGATAAAGACAAAGATGGCAACGTGAAGAGTGACTTTAAAACAATGACAACTGATGATTTACCTGAAGGTGAAGTGTTAATTAAAGTCCATTATTCAGGTATTAATTATAAAGACGCATTAGCTACAACTGATAACAATCATATAATTAAATCATATCCAATGGTTCCTGGTATTGATTTAGCAGGAACAGTAGTAGAATCTAGCGACCCTACCATTGAAGAGGGTGAAGAAGTCATCGTTACTAGTTATGACTTAGGTGTAAGCCATTATGGTGGTTTTAGTGAATACGCGCGTGTTAAATCTGATTGGGTCGTAAAACTGCCAAATAATTTAACTTTAGAAGAAGCTATGATTTGTGGTACAGCTGGCTATACTGCTGGCTTAGCTATTGAAAAGTTAGAAAAAGCGGGCTTTATGACACTTGAAGGCGGTAAAGTGCTTGTCCGTGGTGCTTCAGGTGGTGTAGGTTCACTTGCTGTACTTATGTTATCTAACTTAGGATACAAAGTCGTCGCAAGTACAGGTAATAAAGAAGCAGCTAAAAAGATTGAAGATTTTGGCGCTAAAGAAATCATTGACCGTATTACCGAAAATGATGATACATTATTAGGTTCTCGTACTTGGCAAGCTGCTATCGACCCTATTGGTGGTGAAGGTACACCTTATGTTATCAATCGTATTGATAATAACGGCGGTGTGGCGCTAATTGGTATGACTGGAGGCATTGATTTTAACGCAACAGTTTATCCATTTATTTTAAGAGGCGCAAGTCTTGTTGGTATTGATTCTGTCTTTACACCTATGAAATTACGTGAGCGTGTATGGCGACGTCTAGCTACAGATTTAAAAGCTGATAAATTACATGAAATTAAGCGTTCAATTTCATTTGATGAATTACCTTCATCTATTGAAACTGTATTACATCATAAAAATACAGGTCGCATTGTTATAGACTTCAACGCTGAATAGACAATTGAAAGAGCAAGAGCGAAATTCGCAAGTGTCTTCACTTCGAATTTCGCTCTTATTTTTAATATACAGTATACATGCCGCCTGATTTAGGCTCTGTCGATTGAAAGCCAAACTTCTCATACAATTTATCTGCTGGATAGTCAGCAATCAAACTTACATACGTTCCTTTTTCAGCTACTGAATCAATATAATCCATAATCTTCTCTAAGATTTGTCTACCATATCCTTGCCCTTGATAATCTGGATCAACGGCAATATCTACAATTTGAAAAGCAGTGCCCCCATCACCAATTAATCTTCCCATACCGATTAACTTTTCATCATCATAAATCGTAATAGTGAAACACGCATTAGGTAATCCTTTGTTTGCCGCTTCCAACGATTTAGGACTCATGCCTGCTTTTACTCTTAAATCACAGTATGCTTGTGCCTCGGGTGCTTCTTTAGAAAAACGAATCATTGTACATCCCCTTTTATTATTTATAAATATTTATTAATAACTGCTTTATTAGATTCTTTAAATACATCATTATGACTTGATACATATCCTTCATTCGCAGCATCAGGTTCAATATAAGTTTTAGCTAAGTTCGCCGCATTACCCGCATCACTAAATGCACTTGCAATTAAATGAACTTTCGCTTCATGATGAACTACATCACCACATGCATAAATACCAGGTATATTAGTAGTGGTGTTTCCAAATCCTTTAACGCGATACTCATCATATAAGTCAAGCTTTGAAGAACATTCAACCAGTAGTGGATTCTCATGATCAAAGCCATGGCTAATAATTACGTCATCAAATGACAGTGTTTGTACTTCTTGAGTTTCGATATTCTCAAGTTTAATTTCATGAATACATTTATCTTCAGCATCACCAATCAATTCTTTTATTTGCGTTTTAGGTAATAGTTTTACATTTAAATCTTGTAATACTTTAACCATCGCTTCATAACCACGTATTTCCGGCTTTCTATAGATTAATGTCACTGACTTCGCTATACTAGCTAAATCTCGTGCCCAGTCTAGCGCAGTATTGCCTCCACCTGAGATAAGAATATCTTTATTTTTAAATTTTGAAAATGACTGAACAACATAATGCAAATTAGTCATATTATAACGTTCAGCACCTTTAATATTGAGAGGCTTAGGATTAATAATACCGCCACCTACCGCAAATATCACAGCTTTAGATTCATAAATATGACCTTTATCCGTTTCAATTTGAAAATGTCTTTCCGCAACTTTGCGAATATCTATAACACGTTCATTTAAGTTAACTTCAGGATTGAAATGTAACCCTTGTGCAATCAAATCTTTTATTATTTCGTAACAAGGCTTTGGCGCTACGCCACCAATATCCCAAATAATTTTTTCAGGGTAGATTTGCATTTTACCGCCTAATTCATCTTGTACATCAATAATTCTAACTGACATTCCTCTTAAACCAGAGTAAAAACTCGCAAAGAGTCCAGCTGGTCCTCCCCCTATGATTGTTACGTCTTGCATGATAATTGCCTCCTAAAATCATTTCCCATCTAAATGATAATTCTTATCATTAATTCTTGTACATTATACTACATGACTTAACATTGTTGAAGAAATCACTACATTATAATAGATGATAATGCCTCGCTAATATTTATTTTCAATAATAAAAAAGGAGCAAGACATTTAATTTCTGTCTAACTCCTTAATTCTCATATATTAATCTCTAGGTTCTTTCAAAATAGCTTGACGTAATAAGAAAAATAATAGTAATAATCCAGCTAGCATACCAGTATGACCTATCCCTGCAAAGCCAGCAAATGCTTCAGGTGAAAAGCTTTTACCAGTGACTTGATACGTCCCTTTAGTTATCATCATACCTACAGTAACTACAACACCAATATTATAAATGATAAAGAACCAATTAAATAGATAATAGCTACTTAATTTAAACACTTTTTCAAGTGGTAGCAATATTAAAAACATAAACATCCCTAAAATTAGGGTATGCGTATGGACTACAGCTAATTGAGTATCGCCCGTAAAATGATGTGCTTTTGTTAATTCTCTGTAGTAAAATCCACTAAATAGCCCAATAATCATATAGACTAAAAAAGCATATAATAATCTACGCATGTCAAAATCCTCCCTCACAAGACTATTATAATTGATTATCCTCTAGTTTAAAGCAAGAATAATTGACAATAAACGTAAGAATAACTAGGTAAAAGGACAATTTCTATTATTTACAAATAGAAATTGCCCTTATTTAATCTAATATTATTTATTTCTAGCGTGTTTGAATAATGCAACTAATGAAAGAATAATTGCAATGATTGAGATAATCCATAATGCAATTGAACCACCTGAAGATTGTTGTTCACTTGCTTTTTTATCATCTTCAGATTTATCGTCTTTCACTGCTACAGCATTCGCATCTTTTTTAACTTCTAATGTTGGCGCTGGGTGTTCGCTATTTTCTTTACCTACCCATTTCACTTTATCACCATTGTCATAAGTTTGAATGGCTTTAAATGAATATTTACCTTCATCTTTAGGACTTGCTACAATAACTGGTAAATCGATAAATTCATCTGGACCAATACCTTTACCTTTAGCTGTCCAAGTAATTTTATTGATGTTACCTTTTTTATCTTTATCTAATTTATATTTATATTCATCGACAGGTTGAATATTAACGACTTGTACCTCTTTTGGCACTTCTAATTCTACTTTTTCAGTGTGATCTTTTTGTTCAACTGGCACACGCACATCCACACGTTCGTATGATTCTGGATCTACTGCTTTAGGATTTAATGTGACGTGAGCATCTGCAAATTTAAAGAAACCTATTGAAAAGAAAAGCACTAAACTCATGGCTAATAATTTTTTAAACATCTTCTTATCTCCTTACTATGGAATACTAATTTGACTCATAACTACACCGGCTACGATAAGTAATAAACCAATTGTTACTTCTATTATTAATGAAACTTTATTTACTCTATAACGTTTATTCAATGCACGTGTCGTTTGCATGAAACCACATGCCATCATTATTAGTGTTCCTACTACTTTTATAATTAAGAACACTGTCCAAGGTTGCATATTATGCCAAATTGATAATATTTTCGTTTCATCGATAGACATTAATATACCTGACAGAATAATGACTGCTACGGCTGCAGCATTAACTTTAAATAAAATTTCGCGCAGTAAATCTACGGCATCCCTTTTCCGAGTGAAAACAGAAGTCAGTAGATAAATAAGTGCCCCTAACCATAAACTAATACCTGTAAGGTGTAAGGTTCTTAAAATGATTGACCATAGTGGCACGCTTTGAGACCACGCGTGTCCTGACATACTTAATGCTAAAATCATCGCAATCGATACAATCCAGTACCACGATTTCTCCATATTTCTTAGTACGAAGAGACCACTTAATATAATAAGGGCAATCGAACTTAAAATGTATGGGAATTGCACGAGTGCACTTGGATTAAGTGACAATACATCATCTAGCACATCTGATGATAATGTCATTAAATATAATACTAATGACATTAAATAGGCCATCATCATCATTAAAGATACAGCGATATGTCTTGGGAAGACATCAAACGTCGACAGGTTGTTACGACGTGCAATACCGTTCAGCCAATAAAGACCTACTAATATAATTGTGGCACCTTCAGCTATATATCGAAATACACCAAACCAGAAGTTAGGCGTTTCATAGAATGCTGGCGTCGTATCTACGCCATTCGCTGTTTGCTTTCCTACTGAGAAGTTGAAACGGTCACTGATTTCATGTCCGTCAGCTGATACCGTATGCCATTCTATTTGGTGCGTTCCGTGCCCTATTTTATCTGCAGGAAAAGTTAACGTCTGAGAATGACCGGTTGTTGAAGGTTTTATTTCACCAATTTTTTTACCTTTATCATTGAAAATAGTAATACCAGAATAGTCCGCATTAACTGGTTCATTAAAGGTTAATTCAATATTATCAGGATGCTTTGAGACTACTCCATTCTGTGAAGGTGTGGTTTTTTCTAAAGTAGCATGTGCTGATGCGATATGTTGAAAATTGGGTACCAACATAAATAAAAACATCATTAAGATGGCTAAAGCTACTTTCGAACTTCGCTTTAATTTCACTATTGACATCCTCCTATAAAATTTTGCTCATTTAATAATGATAAAATAATGTATGATTTTTAACAATAATAATTCTAATTTGTCACTTTTTATCCAAAAAAAGGGTTGAGACTTTTCTATTGTCTCAACCCTTTATCCTACTTTCGCTTTTATAATTATTCAGTTTTTAAATTAATTTATGTTCTTTATTTTCAAAAAATAATTATTCTTCAATTAGCGCTTGTTTATCGACAGTAAGTTGATTTCTTAATAAGTAAACAATCAACATAGCTAATAATGCACAAATTGTTTCAGCAATTAATAATGACCAAATAACACCTGATAAGCCGAATAAAGCGTTAAGTACGAAGAGTACTGGGATAATGACAGTACCTTGCGCAATAGCCATGATTGTAGCACCACGTCCTTGACCAGTTGCTTGAAGCATTCCAGTAAATAAGAAACCAATGCCATTTAATAGTAAAGAGGTCATAGTTACTTTTAAAATAAATGTAGCTAATGTCACGATTTGAGGATCAGTACTAAATAATTGAACGATTGAATGACCGAATAATAATACGATAGTCATACATACTGCAAAGATAGCTGCAATAGATAAAATAACTGCTTTAATTGTGTCTTTCATACGCGTTTTATTAGAAACAAAGTTATATGCAATTAATGGAATCACACCTTCAGATAATCCCATAATAATTAATTCTGGGAATTGTACAAGTCTGAATGAAATACCGTAACTTGCAATGGCATAGTTTCCGTAATGTGCCAAGAATAAGTTAACTACTAAACCTGTAACACCCATTAAGACAACCATTAAGAAGGCTGGAATACCTATTTTAAAAATTTCCTGAACCATTTTTTTACTTGGTTTAGCATGTTTGATATTTAAAGATAAAGTCTCATCTTTAATTGCAATATAGATAATAAAGAATAAAGCGGCTACTAAATTTGAAATTGCTGTACCTAATGCTGCCCCTACTACGTCTAAGTGGAAACCAAAGATTAGAATAGGGTCTAAAATCATGTTCAATACTACACTTGAAATCATGCCAATCATTGAAATAATAGGTTTACCAATTGCACGTGCAAATTGTTCTAAGACAAAGAATAGAATAACAAATGGTGTGCTTAAAAATTGAACTTTTAAATAATCGCTTGTAAATTTTAATGTCTGACCACTAGCACCTAATACGCTAGCAATTTGATCAGTAAATGGTGTTGCAATGATAGCAATAATAACACCAAAAATAAAACTACTATAAATTGAAAAGCTACTTACATAATGACTTTTTGTGTAATCTTTGGCACCGAGTAAACGTGAAATATACGTTCCGCCACCTACGCCGAATAAATTACCGAAAGCCATTAATACTGCAAAGATAGGTAATGTTAGTGAAATTGCTGAAATCATGTGGCTATTGTCTAAAAACCCAATAAAGTAAACGTTTAAAATACCATAAATAACGCTTAATAAAGAACCTATCATCATTGGCAATGAGAAGTGCATCATCGCTTTAAATATAGGTGATTCTTCAAAATAATATAATTGCTCGTCTTTCATTTTCATAATCTCCTTTTATATTAGATATCTAATAATTAGATATCTAACTATATATTCAAAAATAATCGGGACTTAACTCAAGTTAAATATTGGGTATGGTCCCGTGTTTATATTTAATTTGCATTTTTAATATTTTCATACATTCTCTCGAAAAATAACTTCAGTTGTTCTTTCTCGCTGTCCTCAAAATCTTTAACTAAAATCAATTCAATTTCATCGAAAATACTAACAAACGATTCTACTAAATGATTGCCTTCTTCAGTAAGTTTTAAATTCTTACGTCTTGAATCATTAGGATCAACAGTACGGTAAATCAATCCTTTTTTCTCTAAGCTCTTTAAAGTAGAACTTACCGTTGAACCCTTACGTTGAAACGTTTTTAATAATTCATTTTGCGTGATACTTTTATCTTTATGGCGATAGATATAACCTAGCGTATGACTTTGTTCTTGAGTCACATTGTACTCATCTAGTTTTCTGTCAGCATAATTTTTCATCTCATGAGCTAACATTCTGATTAAGTATTGATATGTTGTTTCCATATCCTCACTCCATTTAGTTAGATATCTAACGAATATAATACTCCCTTTTATAAAATAGTCAATCGATATATTAAAGTTTAAATTTTCTGATTTTTGTTTTGGAAACTTAACCTCAACTTAACCATGATTGTGGTTAAGTTGAGGTCATTTAACTTATTCTTATGATGGTACTTCAGTACGTTTGGTACTATGCTTTCTAACAAGTGCAGATGCGATAACTGAAATGACCCCAAAGATCATGAATCCTACCATCATCCAAGTTGTTGTATTCATTGTAAGATGTTGATTCATGTAAATAATTCTTCTTAATGAATTAGCATAATGCGTAAATGGATCTATACTATATACCCATGTTTGATAGTTTCTTGGAAGCATTTCTTTAGGTAATGTAACAAGTTGCATACTAAAGAACATAAGTAGAATAAAGATTGGTAAAGCTTTCATACCTAACCAAACCATAATTCCTAAGATTAAGCCAATAAATCCTAGCATTGAAATAGTTAAGAATAATGCTACACGATTTATATGACCTAAACCGAAGTCAAATCCTAATACGCCATGCATGAAGTAAACGAAGCTAAAGCTTCCTAATACCGCAGTAATGACTGCTACCGCAATTTGTCCTAATGAAGCAATAATACGTTGTTTTCTTTCTGTATTATTAGTTGTTCTAAATGCAAAGAATAATAATACAGATGATACTAATGAGCCCATCCATACTGGCATGAACATTAAGAATGCTGCATTCCCGCCACCTTGATGGCTAGAAATAGAATGTAAGTTTTGATTATCAACTTTAACAGGGTTTGTAATACCTTTAATATCTGATGCGTCTACTTTTACATCTTGTTTAGATAACGTATCGATACTTTGTTTTGTAATTTGATTATTCAAGTTATCGCCCATACCACTTAAAACATTAGACACCATTTGAGATGCTTGCATGCTAACACCTTTATTAACAATTGTTTTGAAAGTAGCTTGTTTTACATCAACACTTTTATTTCCCATTTTTTCTTGCATTTCTTTTGCTGCTTGAGGTGGAACCTCTCCTGATTCAACCTTTTGTTGCATTTCTGACTTTTTGCTATCCATGACTACTTTTTGCGTTTTGCTCATCGCATTTTTTGAGAAGTCTTCATCAAAAATAGCAACCCCATAATATTTTTCATTTTCCATATCTTTTTGAATATCAGATTCGTCGTCTACTTTAATCCATTTAATTGTTTCAGAACGACTATCCATTAATTTATCTTCTATTTTTTTACCAATATTTACTTTATGACCTTGGATGTCTACGCCTTTATCATTATTTACAACTGCAATTGGCATTTCTTTAGGTTTTGGATTAAATGCTGGATAAAATGCTAAAGAAAAGATTACTAATAATGCAATCGCAGCTAACGGTGTAGCCCAAAGTAAAATACTTTTGAAAATACGCATCTTCTAATACCTCCTATTTTTTATTGAACAATGTGTTGAATATTTAATACGTTGTAAATTATAATGAGGTAGTCAAAAATAAACAATAACCAATTATGCAAATAGCGTATAGTTTTGAACAGATTAGTTATTTTTGTCTAATAACTTATTGGAGGTCGATATATATGAAAGAAGATAGGCGAATCAGAAAGACAAAATCAGCAATAAAAAAAGCCTTTATACAACTATTAAAAGAAAAAGATCTCGATAGAATTACTGTTCAAGATATTTCAAATCAAGCTGATATTAATCGTGGTACATTTTACTTACATTATGAAGATAAATATTCGCTATTATCAGATATGGAAGATGAATATATTTCTGAAATATGGTCATTAACGCAATTCAATCAATTTAACGCTAGTTCACCTGAGAAAATTGCAGATGAATTTATAAGTAATACATTAACGAAGATCTTACAACACATTGCTGATAATATGGATTTTTACCACACTATTCTTCAATTAGATAGAAAAAGTAAGCTTGAGGATAAAATTTATTTCTTAATAAAAGAAAATATGCAAAAATATATAAGTATTAATAACGAAATTGATGGTATACCTGAAATGTATTTCCACAGTTATGTAGCGGGCGCCACAATTTCTACTATTAAATATTGGGTACAGGATGAAAATCGTATTACGGTCGACGAATTAACGCAACACATTTTCAAAATCGTTTACAATGGTCCATTAAGAATTATGGCAGAAAATCAATACGCCCGTACTCAAACAACTTAGACTAATTGAATATGAAAGGAACCATTAACCATGCTAACTGCATACAAACATACAACGACTAATGAAATTGTTGAAACAACGCTATTAGATCGCTCTGCATCATGGATTAATGTTGTAGAACCAGATAGAGAAGAAATCGAGGAATTAATGGAACAATACAATCTTCCTGAAGACTTTATTCGAGATCCATTAGATTCTGAGGAAAGCGCACGTATTGAATATGATGAGGATACGGGTTACTCATTAATTATCGTCGATTTACCAATCGTTAGCTCTACGAATCGACGTGTACTTTCATTCGTAACAATTCCTTTAGGTATTGTCATCGGAAAAGGAATTATTTTAACTATTTGCGATGCTGAAAATGAATTCTTAGAAAATTATGCACGTCAAGACAATGTTAATTTGAAGTATCATAGTCGCTTCGCATTAGATATTCTGTTAACAATTTCTAACCACTACAACAGAAATTTACGACTTTTAAATAAATCACGAATTCGTATAGAACGTGAATTGAAAAATAATATTACAAATAAGCAACTTTACAAATTAATGGAAGTTGAAAAAAGTTTAGTTTACTTCTTAGCCGCACTAAAAGGTAACGATACTATTATTAAAAAATTGTTCCGTTTACCAGCGATTAAACGTTTTGAAGAAGACGAAGACTTACTTGAAGACTTAGTAATTGAAAATAACCAAGCAATTGAAACAACTGAACTTTATACAAGTATCTTAGAAAGTATTACGACGTCCTATTCTTCATTATTATCTAATGAGATGAATAATATAATGAAAACTTTGACGTTATTTACCGTATTACTGACATTACCAACACTTGTCTTTAGTTTCTTTGGAATGAACGTGCCACTTCCTATTGATGATAAGAGTTATATCTCTTGGGTTATCGTAGTTGGCATTTCTCTCATACTTGTAATGATCGTCAGTATCTTCTTATGGCGTAAACAGCAACTGTGACACATCAATAATTATATGAAAAAGGTCAAAGTCCTAACATTGATATTAGGATTTTGACCTTTAGTTTTTACTATTCTGCTGCTGCTTTATATGCGTTTCGACGAGATAAAACAATAGTTATTACTACAGAAACGATAAACGCAATTAACATACCTATAAAGTAATGGAGCCAACCTGAATGTGCCGGATTAATTGAAATAAATCCAGGAAGACCTGCTGTACCTAACGCAATAGCTTTAACTTTAAAGAACGAGATATAAGCTGAGCCTATTGCTGAACCGATAATCGCGCCAATAAATGGATATCTAAGTTTTAAATTAACACCAAACATTGCTGGTTCTGTAATACCTAATAATGCTGAAATACCTGCTGCAGAAGCAACACCTTTCAACTTTTTATTATTTTTAATAATTAAGAATGCCGCTAATGCTGCGCCACCTTGCGCTACGTTTGACATAGTCGCAATTGGGAAGATAAATGAGCCGCCTGTTTTCGCTTGGTCAGCAATTAATGTTGTCTCAACCGCAATAAAGCTGTGATGCATACCTGTAATAACAATTGGTGCATAGAACAAACCAAATATGAAGCCACCAATCGCTCCACCAAATTCATATAACCAAGTTAATCCATCTGATAACCAATAACCTAATTGTCTTGTAATTGGTCCTACAAATGAGAATGTAAGAAATGCTGTAATTAAAATTGCTAATAATGGTGTAAGTAAATTATCTAACACGGTTGGAATAACTTTACGTAAAGCTTTTTCAATGGTAGCCAATATATAAGCAGCCACTAACATAGGTAACACTTGTCCCTGATATCCTACCTGATTAATATACCAGCCAAATAAATCCCAATGAGGAATGGCTTTACCAGCTTCTAACGCTTTAGGAAAATCATACGCACTCATCAACGCAGGATGTACTAAAATCATACCCAATGCTGCACCTAGATATGGATTACCCCCAAACCGCTTCGTCGCACTAAAACCAATCAATATAGGTAATAATGTAAATGGCGCATTAGCAAATATATTAATCATATCTGCTAAACCAGCAAATTGACTATGAACTTCTATAAAAGATTTATGATCATAAAATAAATCTGGGGCAGTTAAAAGATTGTTAATACCCATTAATAAACCGCCTGCTACGATAGCGGGTATAATAGGTACAAAAATATCAGACAACATTTTTACAAAACGTTGTAATGGGTTCATATTCTTGGTCGATTTATCTTTAACATCTGCAGTCGTTGAAGCTTCTTTACCTGTAATTTTCTCTAATTCAGCAAACACTTTATTCACAGTACCCGAGCCTATTATAATTTGATATTGCCCGCCTGTAGAGAACGTCCCTTTCACAACATCCATTTTCGATAACTTCTCTTCATCTACTTTACTTTCATCATTTAGAACAAGACGTAAGCGCGTCGCACAATGTGCCATCGCGTCTAGATTATCTTCGCCTCCAATCGCTTCTAAAATTTCTTCAGCCGATTGTTTATAACTCATTATTTCAACCTCCTTGTAAATGGTACCGGTTTCATTCGTTTATCTTCATTGTAATCGGTTCCAATTAATAAAGCAATATACTTTTACTCTTTTTCTTCAAATATACATTTGATTGTATTCAGTCCATTTTGGGAAATACAAACAAAGAGATGCTAATCATTTTTAATAAAAAAGTAAGGAGTAGTGTTATGAAAGAACGTGGCTATATCGAAAAACTATGGCGTGAAGAAAAGTATCATGTATTACTACACAGTCAACAATCCTATAATGAAATTCGTGAACTACTTAAATCTTCACCCTCATTACAAGAAGTACAATTAAAAATTGAGGAAGCATTGAGTTGTAAGCCTACGAAAGGAACAGTTATTAATGCTTATGACCATATGTGGGGTTATTTTAAAAATAATGCTACTAAAGCAGAAAAAGAACAATCTAAAACTTTAAAAAATGACTTTCAAAGTGATTTAATTACTAAAAATGAGTTACTGACATTTTTAAAAGAATTGGCTCAACAATATAATGTTACCTATTTATTAGAAAGTCGCGTCCTACAAACAAAATAAAAGACTGAAGCTTCTCGTCATAGAGATTTACTTCAGTCTGCAAAGTATTAATTCTATTCTATTTCTTATAGTTGAATATTGTTCTTGATGTCTAAAGCGTAAATAGTACGTACATTTATATAGATAAGTAAAACTGAAACACGTTATATAAATATTTAAATTATTTGGGGAATTAAGGCTAGTTTTTAATGTACGTTGTTTGGCTACTGTTAGTACCTCGTGCTAAATGTACATGAGTATATATTCTTATTCTGAGTTGTATAGGAAATCATAGTTGTGATGTCTGACTCATCTCATAAACCGTTTCATACTCTATATTGTTGTTTAGGCCTGGTGTGTTTAAGAATATGTCTTTCATTTCATACGAGAAGTTGATTCGTGTAGTTTCACTTGGGTGTTGGATTATCTAGATGTTAGTCTTTATGTTTGAAATGAAATTAGGCGCATGAGATGTGGTGTTTACCTATGCACATGATGAGCACTTTAATAATCTTGTAGTTGATTCTTGGCTGTAAATCTAGTCGCTTGTTTCTTGATGTGTCATATTCTTCATGATGTTGTTCAGTGATGTTAAGACAGAACTAATACATAAATTATCGATTTCTAGCTCACTTATTTTTTAAAACAAACTTCAATAACGCTTACTTCGAAATAAAATTTAGCTTGCTTTGAAATCTATATTTATTATGCAATAAAAAGAGTTGTCCTACACTATTGAAAATTTCCAAATCAATCATGCTATATTCTTAAAATTTTATTTATATTGTGTATAGATGGAAAT
>NZ_PPRD01000005.1 GCF_002902575.1 Staphylococcus croceilyticus
CTAAAAAAGTCTGATTTCCTCTTTGTCGCTTAATCTAATTATAATTAAATAATTTTTTTATTTATCAACCGATGTTTGCGTAGAACCCAAATAAAAAAGGCCCCGAATGGACCCATTATTTAAATATAATATTTTAATTTAAGCCTTACAATGATATTTTGATGTTCATTCTTTTTCTAAAGTAATTGAATATATGTGATGAACAATAAAATCTTCGTTTTCTTTTAATTCTACCTCAAATTCTTTAATTCCAATATCTTCAACTTCTTCACCTGATAAAAAGTCTGATTTATCGTTGAAATTATAAGTTAAAATTTTTACAATTCCACCATATTCACGTGAATAGGTTAAATGAACTTTATATTTACCTGGTTCAACATCTTTACCAACTATCCACATGCCAGTTGATAGCTTATATAATTTTTTATTTTCGATTTGTTTAAATGTGGTTAAGTTTGTATTATCTAAACTTATTTTATCTCCCTTAAATAAATAAGTAGTTACAGAAGGTACTATAGGTTTGTTTTTAGTCCCATAATTAGTTCCAAATTGTTCATTAAGTGATCTATCATCTGTTTTTGCTTTAATAGCTATATATCCTTTATTATCTCTTGACCTAATTTCATAGTGTCCTGGTTCAATATCTTTACCAACTTCATAATACCCGTCTTTCAATGAAACAGTTTTTAAATTATTTGGCTCTATATTATAAAAAGTCATCATTAAGATAAAACATATGAGACCAGCGATAAAAGTTATAATTGAAACTATTAAAAATGATTTATATTTTTTCTGTTTTATACCTTCAATAAAAGTTATAGTTATGAAAGTAATAAATAAAATAGATATGATTAACCATAAAAAAGTAAATAAATTTGTTAACATAGTTGTCACTTCCTGGATGTAAAATTTAAACTCATTACAAGTAAATCATTAAGCGTAAAGATTAAATAGAAAATGATATTGATAAATAAATTTCAATATATTATATCAAAAAATAAATAGTATAAATATATTATAATTCTAATGCACAAGTTTAGTAAGTAAAAATTCCACCAATCAAATATTGAAAAAATAAAAGTCTTCAATTTATATTGTTTATAGACGGAGAATGTACTAATATAAAGCTAATGTTTGGAAACGGAGGCTACTATGAATAAACAACGTTTGACGATGAAATATTTTTTTAGCAATATTTTGAATGCGGTTGGAGCAGGGGTAGTTATAGCTTTATTACCTAATGCTCTGTTAGGGGAATTTTTAAAGTTTTTTAAAGATGGTCATCCTACATTAGAAGTGATATTTCAAATTGTGACTGTGATACAGTCATTTATGGCATTTATTATTGGTATCTTAGCTGCACACCAATTTCGTTTCAGTGGGGCTGGCGCAAGTATGGTTGGTGTGTCTGCAATGTTAGGTTCTGGTGCAATACAATTTAGTGCGAATGGCATTGCGTTAAAAGGTATTGGCGATATTATTAATACGATTATTGTTGTAATCATTGCATGTGCATTTTATTTACTTTTACAAGGTAAATTAGGTTCATTAGAAATGATTATATTACCTGTATTAATTCCAGTAGTAAGTGGTTTAATAGGGTTATTAACCTTACCTTATGTACAAACTATTACTAAAGCGCTTGGTCATATGATTAATTCATTTACTGAATTAAATCCATTATTAATGTCGATATTAATTAGTGTTACGTACTCTTTATTAATGGTTACGCCTATATCTTTAGTTGCTATCGCGACTGCAATTGGACTTTCAGGTTTAGGCAGTGGAGCAGCAAATATGGGTATTGTAGCAGCTTGTGTGACATTCTTCTTTGGATCACTACGTGTTAATTCACTTGGTGTAAATGTTGTACTGTTTATTGGTGCTGCTAAAATGATGATTCCTGTTTATTTTAAACATCTCATCATTGCTATTCCTTTAGCTTTAAATGGTATTATTGCAGGTATTCTTGCATATGTAATTGGTATCAAAGGAACGCCATTGTCAGCAGGATTTGGCTACACTGGGCTAGTAGGACCAATAAATGCGTTAAATCGTATGCCTGGTAACGTTACAATGAATATTATTCTACTAACCTTTGGATATCTCATTATTCCTTTTGTAAGTGCATTTATTATACATGAAATATGCAAAAAACTTATACCATCTTATACAGATAGTATTTATCGTTTTGAAATTCCTAAACAATAACTATATTAATAAAGCATTTATCTCAATTTTACGAGGTAAATGCTTTATTTTTAAAAAAAGTAATTGCATAATAATTCGGTTATATGTATAATAATTTACATTAAAAAGGAGGTTGCCTATGAAATATCTATCGAAATTAATGATCATAGCAATCTTAATTAGTATGACCTTTATATACATAGAACCAATGGCTCACGCTGATGAAGATGCGAAGTGGGAAAAAATTAAGCAAAGTGGAGAATTAAAAGTGGGTTTATCAGCTGATTATGCGCCACTAGAATTCGAAAAAACAGTTAATGGAAAAAGTGTTTATGCAGGTATTGATATTGAGTTAGCTAAAAAAATAGCTGATGATAATCATCTAAAATTAAAAATTGTGAATATGCAATTTGATAGTTTATTAGGTGCTTTAAAAACTGGAAAAATAGACATCATTATTTCTGGTATGACACCAACGCCTGAAAGAAAAAAAGAAGTAGACTTCTCTGACTCTTATATGGAATCCAGTAATGTTATATTAATTAGAAAAAATGATAAAGATACATACAATTCATTAAAAGATTTTGCTAATAAAAAAGTAGCAGCTCAAAAAGGTACTGAACAAGAAAAGATAGCACAACAAGAAATAGAGAATGTTGATTTAAGTCTGTTAAATCGTTTGCCGGATGCTATTTTAGCTTTAAAAAGTAAAAAAGTTGAAGGTTTAGTTGTTGAAAAACCAGTAGCTGAAGCCTATGCCAAACAAAATGAAGATTTAGTAATTGATAATGCTGATTTTAATGAAGCTAAAAAAGAAACAGTGATTGCAGTTCCTAAAAATTCACCGCTTTTATTAGCACATATCAATAAAACCATTAAAGAAGTTAAAGATAAAAATTTGATTGATCAATATATGGATAAAGCAGCAAAAGCAATGCAAGATGATGGGAATTTCTTCAGTAAATATGGTGCGTTCTTTATTAAAGGGATAAAAAATACAATTTTCATTTCATTGATTGGAGTTGTCTTTGGGGCCATTATTGGTGCTTTAATAGCTTTAGCTAAATTAAGTAAATTTAAATTATTATCATGGATAGCTTCTGTATACATTGAATTTCTTAGAGGTACGCCAATGCTTGTTCAAGTCTTCTTAGTATTCTTTGGTACTACAGCTGCGTTAGGGTTAGATGTTTCAGCATTAATATGTGGAACCATCGCGTTAGTTATTAATTCATCAGCCTATATTGCTGAAATTTTCAGAGCTGGTATAAATGCTGTAGATAAAGGACAAACTGAAGCAGCACAATGTTTAGGATTGAGCTATTCTAAAACGATGTTCCATATTGTTTTACCTCAAGCAGTAAAGAATATTTTACCAGCGTTAGGTAATGAGTTTGTAACGTTAATTAAAGAATCTTCAATTGTTTCAACTATTGGTGTAAGTGAAATTATGTTTAACGCCCAAGTTATTCAAGGTATTTCATTCGATCCATTTACACCATTAATTATCGCAGCAATTATGTATTTTGTTTTAACTTTCTCTTTATCAAGAATAATGAGTTTAATTGAAGGGAGAATGAAAGCCAGTGATTAAAGTTCAAAATTTAAATAAATCTTTTGGAAAAAATGAAGTATTAAAAGACATTAATTTAGAAATAAATAAAGGTGAAGTAGTCGCTATTATAGGGCCTTCAGGAAGCGGTAAAAGTACTTTATTAAGATGTATGAATTTACTAGAAACACCAACTAACGGGAAGGTGATTTTTGAAGGAAATGAATTAACGCAAAAAAGTACGAAATTAGATACCTTACGTCAGAAAATGGGCATGGTTTTTCAAAATTTCAATTTGTTTCCACATAAAACGGTATTGGAGAATGTGATACTTGCGCCTAAGTTACTTAAAAAGAATGATATGGAAAATTTGAAAAAAGAAGGGAAAGCGCTACTTAAAAAAGTTGGTTTAGAAGAAAAAGCGGACGTATATCCTGCGCAATTATCTGGAGGACAAAAGCAAAGGGTAGCAATAGCAAGAGCATTAGCAATGCACCCGGACGTAATATTATTTGATGAACCAACTTCAGCACTTGATCCAGAAGTCGTTTACGAAGTGCTTAAAGTAATGAAAGAACTTGCTAAAGAAGGAATGACGATGGTAGTTGTGACACATGAGATGGGCTTTGCTAAAGATGTAAGTGACAAAGTTATATTTATGGCAGACGGCTATGTTGTAGAAAGTGATACGCCTCAAAACATCTTTAATAACCCTAAACATGAAAGAACTCAGAACTTCCTCGCTAGAGTGTTATAAATTGGCAGAACTTTTTAAAAATAATTAAAAAATAGAGTGGGAACAAATAAATCTCAATGATTTCTGTTCCACTCTTTTTTTATTGAGATAAATCATGCATCTTTGAATATCCCTTTGTGTTACAATGTCCTATGGATATTTTTTATAGGAGGAAGATTTAGTGGATTATAAGCAGCTAAAAAGAGATATTATTGACTATGCTTATACTATTGGAATTGATAGCATTGGTTTTACAACTGCAGATCCATTTGATGAACTAAAACAAAAATTAGAGGATTATCATTCAAAAGGCTATGCTTCTGGCTTTGAAGAATCTGACATCGCTTTACGTACGGAACCTAAATTGAGTTTGCCAACTGCGCGCTCAATTATAGCTATTGCGGTCGGTTACCCTAATAAGTTAAAAGGTGCTCCCAAAAGCGTAAGAGGAGACAGAAGAGGAATGTTTGCGCGTGCTTCATGGGGTCAAGATTATCATACAATTATGAGAAAACGTTTAGATAAATTAGCTGAGTTTATAACATCAAAAGTGCCAGATGTAGAGATTAAAAGTATGGTGGACACGGGCGTGCTTTCAGATAGAGCAGTAGCGGAGCGTGCTGGATTAGGCTTTGCTGGCCGTAACGGGTTTATTATTAATCCTGATTTAGGTACATGGACCTATTTAGGAGAAATGTTAGTAAGTATTCCATTTGAACCTGATGATCCAGTATTAGATAGTTGTGGTGATTGCACGATTTGTGTGGACCGCTGTCCGACAGGGGCATTAGTAGGCAATGGACAATTAAACGCGCAAAAATGTATTAGCTTTCTTACACAAACTAAGGGATATTTACAAGATGAATATCGCTATAAAATTGGTAATCGTTTGTATGGCTGCGATACTTGCCAACAAGTTTGTCCGAAAAATAGAGGTATCAATACTACGCACGACGATATTGTTTTAGAACCAGAAATATTAAAACCGCGTTTAGTGCCTTTATTACAAATGAGTAATAAGGAATTTAAAAATACTTATGGGCACCTAGCAGGCGCTTGGAGAGGGAAAAAACCTATCCAAAGAAATGCTATAATAGCTTTGGCTCACTTTGGTGAAGAAACTGCTATACCAGAATTAAAAGAAGTTGCTATGAATGATCCAAGACCTATGATCAGAGGGACCGCTTATTGGGCAATTGGACAAATTCTTGGTGAAGCGGCTCGTGAATTTATACAAGAACATTACGATGATGAACTAGAAGAGGTTCAAGTTGAAATGTTAAAAGGACTAGAAATGAGGAAACAATAAATGACAAATCATATCGTATTATTTCAACCTGAAATACCTGCAAATACAGGAAATATAGCACGTACTTGTGCCGGTACAAATACAAATCTACATCTAATTAAACCTTTAGGATTTAGTACAGATGATAAAATGTTAAAACGCGCTGGATTAGATTATTGGGAACATGTAAATATAACATATCACGAAAGCATTGAAGACTTCTTTGAAGCGACTGAAGGAGAATATTACCTTTTAACAAAATTTGGTAAACAAACCTATAGTGATTTTAATTTTAATAAACCTGACACAGATTTATTTTTTGTTTTCGGAAGAGAAACGACAGGCTTACCTGATTGGGTTAAAGAAAAATATGCAGATACAGCCTTAAGAATTCCAATGAGTGAAAATATTCGTTCATTAAACTTATCCAATACTGCAGCTTTATTAATTTATGAAGCGTTACGCCAACAGAACTTCCCAGGCTTATCATAATTAAAAATTAAAACGATAAACTCATTCTTAATTAAATGCATTTATACAATAAAAAATGTTATATTTATTAGTGAATTATTATAACATTTTAAATTAGTTTGATTCACTTGTCATAAGGGTATTTCATTATATAATACTGTTATTTTAAGACAAATGAGATTCAAGAGGAGTGTAATAACAATGGCAATGAACTTTAAAGTATTTAATGATGTTGACCAAGTAGCACAATTCACAGCGGACATCATTAGAAAACAATTTAACAACAATCCTACAACTATTGCAGGCCTACATTTAGATAGAGAAACTGCACCAGTATTAGATGAATTAAAAAAAGATGTAGATCGTAATCCAGTAGATTTTAGTCAAATCAACATTTTGGATTATGATGAAAATCGTTCTTATTATGAAGCGTTAGGCGTGCCATCTAGTCAAATTTATCCTATTGATTTAGATGATGATGCAGCGTCTCTTATCGACGACAAAATTAAAACTAAAGAAAATAAAGGCAAGCTAATTTTACAAGTTACTTCTATTGATGAAAAGGGTAGCTTAAATGTAAATATAAGACAAGGCTTAATGAAAGCACGTGAAGTAGTATTAGTTATCACTGGCGGACATAAACGCGAGTTTGTCAAAAAATTATATGAAGAAAATGGTAAATCAAACTTCGAACCAGCAGACTTAAAAGTACACCGTATGGTAACAGTAGTATTAGATAGAGCTGCTGCAGAAGGTTTACCTGAAGACGTTAAAGAATACTTTACTGCTCATTTTGCATAAATTCATAAGTGAGGTTTAAATGATGTCTGATAAAAAAGAAACAGAATTAAATTATCATGAAGAAGAGAATGCAATGGTTCAAGACTTAGATGATTTAAAAGAATTAGGCAAAGAAATGGAGCAAATTTCTGAGAAAAATGATGAAGAAAAACTTAATCAATCACATGATACAGATGTTCGCTCTGATATAGATTAATCGTAAGTTAAAAAGTGGCATATCTCTAAAGGTACATTATAAATAAAGTAAAGTAACTTGAAGCGGGTCAAAGAAATCATTTTAATTTAAAGTGATTTCTGGCTCGCTTTTTTAATTTGCACAGAAGCTACACATTATCTATGATAAAATATAAATTAATAAACAGATGAGGAGCAATATCGATGTTGCATAAATATTGGCTACACATTACGATTGCAACGATTATCGTGAGTCTATTATCAATAAAAGGATTTCCTATAGCTTTAGGAGCATTATATATGCCTATTTTATTTAAAATTGTACAATTACAATTAAATTTATCTGAAGGGTTAATTGATGATGTTACTGCAAAACCTTTTATTAAAAGTAATCAGACAGGCGTAATCATAAGTGTAATATGTTGTATACTTGTGACTGCAATTTTAATGTATACATTAAATGATTTTTATCAAGCCTTAACAGGCTTTTTAGGCGTATTAATTACATTAAGCCCAGTTACATTAGTACTAAGCGTTATCTTATATGTTTTAAGCGCTATAGCCGTAGTACAAGCTGTAAAAACTAAATTTGAATAACTTAATAAAATCTAAGTGAGCGGAACGATGAAATTATTTTAATTTTTGATCCGCTCTCTTTTCATTATGAAACCGTTTTAGTTGTTCATTGCTCATTGAATTTATTTAATGCTATACTTAAGTCAAATAAGCATATAAGGGGAGATCATCAGATGTCAGTAAGAATTGAACATGATACTTTTGGAGAAATTGAAGTACCAGCAGATAAATATTGGGGCGCACAAACTGAGAGAAGTAAACGTAACTTCCCAGTAGGTAAAGAGCGCATGCCAATTGAAGTGGTATACGGTTTTGCTCAATTGAAAAGGGGTGCAGCGCTAGCTAACCATGAGCTTGGTAAATTAAGCGACATTAAAAAAGATGCTATCGTTCACGCATGTGATTTAATCTTAAAAGGTGAATTAGATGAGCATTTCCCATTAGTCGTATGGCAAACAGGAAGCGGCACACAAAGTAACATGAATGTAAACGAAGTAGTAAGTTATGTAGCTAATGAATATTTAAAAGAACACGGTAGTGATGAGACAATACATCCTAATGATGATGTGAATAAATCTCAAAGCTCTAATGATACATTCCCAACAGCAATGCACGTTGCGTTATATCATGAAGTAGAAACTAAATTAGAACCTGCTTTAAAACATTTACGCGATACTTTTAAAGAAAAAGAAGATAAATTCCAATCTATTATTAAAATTGGACGTACGCATTTACAAGATGCGACACCAATTAGACTAGGCCAAGAAATCAGTGGTTGGCGCTATATGTTAGATAAATGTGAAGAATTATTATCAGAATCTAAAAAACATATTCTAAGCTTAGCAATCGGTGGTACAGCGGTAGGTACAGGAATTAACGCGCATCCTGAATTTGGTGATAAAGTAGCGAAATTTATCTCTGAGAATACTGGATATGACTTTGTATCATCTGAGAATAAATTCCACGCTTTAACATCTCATGATGAAGTGGTTCAATTACATGGTACATTAAAAGCTTTAGCGGCTGACTTAATGAAGATTGCTAATGATGTGAGATGGTTAGCTTCAGGACCTAGAGCAGGACTTGCTGAAATCTCTATCCCTGAAAATGAACCAGGTTCATCAATCATGCCTGGTAAAGTAAACCCAACACAATGTGAAATGTTAACAATGGTAGCAGTACAAGTAATGGGTAACGATAGTGTAGTTGGCTTTGCTAGCTCACAAGGTAACTTTGAACTAAATGTATTCAAACCAGTTATTCTGCATAATACGTTACAATCAATTTACTTATTAGCTGACGGTATGCAAACGTTTAATGATAATTGCGCAGTAGGTATCGAACCAATTGAAGAAAATATTGATAATTACTTAAATCAATCATTAATGCTTGTTACTGCTTTAAACCCACACATCGGTTATGAAAAAGCAGCTCAAATTGCTAAAAAAGCACATAAAGAAGGATTAACATTAAAAGAATCAGCAATTGATTCTGGATATGTAACTGAAGAACAATTTGAAGAATGGATTAAACCTGAAGATATGGTAGATCCACACTAATTCAATACAAATAAAGGAGTGCCGTTCAAGACAA
Source organism: Staphylococcus croceilyticus (assembly GCF_002902575.1). Classification (GTDB taxonomy): domain Bacteria; phylum Bacillota; class Bacilli; order Staphylococcales; family Staphylococcaceae; genus Staphylococcus; species Staphylococcus croceilyticus. Next base: position 9,382 of record NZ_PPRD01000005.1, read on the forward strand.
CGGTACTCCCTTTTTATATTTATTCTATTTATCGTCTAAATTAACAGAAATGAGTTCTTGAGTGAGTGGATGTTTAAACTCTATTTGATAACTGTTAAGTTCTAATTGTCTTAATGTTGAATCTCCATATAGTGGATCTCCGATAACAGGATGACCAATCTCAGCTAGATGAACACGAATTTGGTGAGTACGACCAGTATCCAGTTTAATATCTAATTGACATACGCCTTCTTTAATCATCTCAGAAGATAGGATATGCGTGATAGCGCGTTGACCTGTATTTGATATACGACGCTTATTTGGATGGAATTTATCTTTACCAATCGGCATATCAATCGTTTGAGGCTTAAGCGGCAGTAACGCCTTTACATTCGCCTTATAAATTCGCGTTATTTCATTATCTTCCAACATACGGTCAAGAATCTTCTTCATTAATGGATTTTTAGCTACAATGAGTAAACCAACTGTCTCTTGGTCTAATCGATGAATAGGTTCAACATAGTCACTATCAATTGTATAAATCACATGATTCATCAACGTATTACTCTCTTTTAAATCATTTGGATGTGTTTTAACCCCTTTAGGCTTCATTACAATCGCTAAATCATCATCCTCATAACTAATTTGCGCATATCGATAACTTGGTACGTAATTACTTTTCTCTTCAGGCGTAGGGATATAAACACGGTCCCCAGTAGACACTTTAGACATTAATTTAGCGGGCGCGTCATTAATTGTAATTTCTTTAGACATATTAAGTTGATGTAAGTCTTTTTTTGGTAATTTCAACGTTTGAAAGATTTCTCTTAAAGTGAAATCGTTATAAGTTTCAGGTATTTTAAATTTCATAGAATCCTCCTATTAAGTACGCATTTATCATATCATATCTTCGTTACATTGAGCGTTGCGAATGATAGCTCTCTTATTGAAATTCTTGCTAACTATTTATTTTTTGAAAATGCATCCCCAACAAGTAGCGTTTATTTTAATAATTTTAAATAATATATACAAACTGTATAATGATATAATGCTAATATGAATTTAATTGGAGCGAATAAGATGGAAAAGCCAACTCGTTTAGCGTTATTAAAAGAAATAGCGGAATATCTGAATGAAGAAACAGAGCTCTATAGTATGATGAATGGTGCGTTGAAATATTTAATTCAAGGCAGTAATTTTACTACAGGATGGATCTTCTTTATCAATGATGAAGGAGAACATGAGTTAGTAGCAGACGTTTATCTTCCAGGCGCTTTACAAGCTAATAACTGTCAATATATGACGGAAGGCTCATGTTGGTGTGTGAAAGCATACCATAACCAAAGATTGACGAAAGCATCAAACATTATAAATTGTTCAAGAATTAACATAGCTGCTCAAGCATATCGAGAAGCTACAGATGATATTACGCATCACGCAACGGTGCCACTACGTTCAGGCGACGAACAATACGGCTTATTAAATGTGGCGACACCTCATACGTCAGAGTATAGTGAGGAAGATTTGGAATTGCTTGAATCAGTCGCATTACAAATAGGGTCAGCGATTAAGCGTATTTATCTCACCGATCAAGAGAAGGAAGCAGCTCGAATCAATGAACGTAATCGCTTAGCTAGAGATTTGCATGATTCTGTGAATCAAATGCTCTTTTCTTTAAAATTAACTGCTCATGCTGCGCACGATATTACGTCGGATGACATAGCAAAGCGAGCACTTAAAACTATTGAAGAAACGAGCCAAAATGCTGTGAATGAAATGCGGTCGTTAATATGGCAATTGAAACCAGTAGGACTCGAACATGGTTTAGTACATGCCTTAAGAAATTATGCACACGTATTAAGTTTAAATTTGGAAATAGAAATTGATGGGCTAATTGATTTATCTAATATAATAGAAGAGCATGTTTATAGAATGATACAAGAAGCAATGAATAATACGAAAAAACATGCGCATACAGACACTATTTATGTAACTATAAAACAACAGCGTGATACGTTATATGTGGAAATTAAAGATAAAGGTATTGGCTTTGATACTAAAGCGCAGAGTAGTTATCAATCACAAGGTATAAAGAACTTAAATCAAAGAATACATATGTTAAAAGGGCAATTACATATTCAGTCAGAAATGAATAAAGGTACAAAATTAAAATTTAATATTCCGTTATCGAAGTAGGGAAAGGGGTTTAACATTTGGCAAAGGTAATTTTAATCGATGATCATCATATTGTAAGACAAGGTTTAGAATTTTTACTGTCTACAGTGGAAGACTTGGAAGTTCAAGCAAGTTTTGCGGATGGTCAAAGTTTCATAGATTATTTAAAAGAGAATGCTTTACCAGATATTATTTTACTAGATTTGGTTATGCCAGGAATGAATGGTATTGAAGTAACAGAATTCGTTAAAAAACATTATCCAGAAATAAAAATACTCGTGTTAACAAGTTACGTAGATGATGAACATGTCATGTCAGCGCTTAGCAAGGGTGCAGATGGTTATGAAATGAAAGACGTCGAGCCACAGAAATTAATTAATACTATTTTACAAGTATTGAATGATGAAAAGGTTATTCATCCTGAAGCTAAAAATGTTATGGCTTCTATGTCTCAAAAACCACATTTTAATAATAAGTTGTCCAAGAGAGAAATTGAAGTTTTACGCGAAATGGTCAAAGGTAAAACGAATAAAGAAATTGCATCTACATTATTTGTTTCTGAAAAAACAATTAAAACGCATGTTAGCCATATCTTTAATAAACTAGAGGTAACAGATCGTACGCAAGCAGCTATTTATGCAATTGAAAATAAACTAATCTAGTATGAAAAGTTAAAAAATTTATTCAAAATAAGTTATTTATGGTATTGAAAATTAGTATGACAAAACAATTTGTTTTAAAAAATAAATGACTTATTAAACTAGTTTAATTATTTTGACAATTTTGCCTTTAATAAAATTGTATGTAAAAACAAAAATTCCTCTTTTCATTTTATTGAAAATATATTAAGATGTAATTTGTGTTTCAAGAAATGTGTATTATTGCAATTTCTTGCGTCCGGAGAATATAACCCCTATTAGAAAGGTAGAGAATAAAATATGGATAGACAGAGTTTTACAGATTTAATTCAAACAAAATTTAAAATGGTAAGAATTGAAGCGGGCTATACGCAAGATACTATGGCTCAAACAATTGGCCTTTCAAAGAAAACATTAGTTCAAATTGAGAAAGAACGTGTATTACCTAACTGGACAACTTGCGTATCAATTTGTGCATTATTCAGAGATTCTGACGTGTTAAACAATACATTTGGTTGTGACCCACTTGAAATTGTACAAACAATCTCACGTAACCACTGTGCATACCCAAACCATTCTACAACAAGTGATATTTATTGGAATACAATTGAAACACGTAACGGTTTTATCTTACAAAGCAATAAAGTAAGCAATATCTACAGAGTACTTAACTCTGAGAAACAACCAATTTTCGGTACAGCGAAATTAAGAGAAGCTGAAACTTACTTTAACAGAAATGCTAAAGAAGAATTAATGCACGTCTAATAAGACATAAGAGATTAAATAAAGTGATAGTAGAATCTATTAATGATTTAATCACTATTAAATAATATATTTAAATTTCGCGAGACGGATTTGTTGTGTATAGTCAATAAATTCGTCTTTTTTAATACATTGAAGAAAAATTTATAAGCAATTAACTATTATCTTACTTAAACGTTTAAATCATGAGATTTTAAACAGTGCATGATATAATTTGCTTAATGCTATAACACAATAAGGAGAATAACCAATGCAAGCTTTTTTAGTAATACTTTTCATGGTAGTAGTGGGGGCAGTGATTGGTGGCGTAACCAACGTAATTGCAATTCGCATGCTATTTCATCCTTATAAGTCTTATTATATTTTTAAAATGCGTATTCCATTTACGCCAGGGCTTATCCCTAAACGTAGAGATGAAATTGCGACGAAAATTGGTCAAGTCATCGAAGAACATCTTATTACTGAGTCCGTTATTCATGATAAATTAAACGAACCGAATACAAGAGCAACGATTAATGAGTTTGTGATAGAGCAAATAGCTAAACTTAGACGTGATGATGCAACGGTTCGAAACTTTGCGCATAGCTTTGATATTGATATCGATCACTTAATTAATGATAAATTAGACGACACAATCTCTAATAAAATGAATCAGTATTATCAAGAACATCGCCATGTGCCTATCGCAGACATTTTACCTGAAGAAGCTATTTCAATGATTGATGATAAGATGGATAACGTTGGCGATTTGCTATGTGAAAGAGCACGTATCTATTTAGCTTCAGATAAAGGCGCTCGCGATATTTACGATATGTTAGATACATTTTTTGCTGAAAAGGGAAAAATCGTTGGGCTGTTACAAATGTTTATGACTAAAGAGAGTATTGCCGACCGAATTCAACATGAATTAATCCGTTTAACAAGTCATCCGAAGGCAAAAGGTATTATCGATCAAGTCATTCATAATGAATATGAAACGTTAAAGAACCAATCTTTAGGACAAGTTGTTAAAGAAGAACAATTTTCAAAAATATCAGAGTCTACAACACAATGGCTAACATCTTATTTAAACTTAAATGACAAAGTTAATACGCCATTTAGCGAATTGGCACCTCAGTTCATTAATTATTTAGAAGCAGAGGTTGCTAATAAAATTACAAATTTAATTGTGGATCAAGCTTCAAAACATGTTTCAACAATTATGGAAAAAATTAATTTACGTAAATTAGTAGAGGATCAGATTAACACATTTGATTTAGATTATATTGAACGTTTAATTATTGAAATCGCTAATAAAGAACTTAAATTAATTATGTCATTAGGCTTTATTTTAGGAGGAATTATTGGTTTCTTCCAAGGTCTAGTCGCAATCTTTGTCTAACGAACCATAATATGTTATGGTAATAAAGAGTTGTCAAAACATCATTACACGAAGGAGTGCAATATAGACATGGCAGTAAATTTATATGATTACGCAAATAATTTAGAACAAGCTTTAAGAGATAGCGATGAATACAAAGCAATTAAAGATGCTTTCTCTAAAGTTAAAAACAATGAAGAATCTAAAAAATTATTCGATGAGTTCCGTGAAACTCAATTAAACTTCCAACAAAAACAAATGCAAGGGGAAGAAATTCCTGAAGAAGATTTAGCAAAAGCTCAAGAACAAGCTCAAGCAATTGAAAAAGACGAAAATATTTCTGAATTAATGCAAGCTGAGCAAAAAATGAGCCAAGTATTCCAAGAAATCAACCAAATCATTGTAAAACCTTTAGATGAAATCTATGCTGACTAATTAATAGTCTAGGTTTTAGATAATGAAATTTTATACAAATACTGATAGAGTAATCTTCAGTCTAAAGCTACAAAACTTTCTAGTTGAAGAAAGTCTTGTAGCTTTTTTTAATATGTCATGTTCATCGACCCAAATAAATAAGATATGATAAAATATATAAATACATAATAGAGACATCTAATCCTAATACTAAGGAGCCTAAACTGATGATTAAATTTATTCACTGTGCGGATTTGCACCTTGATAGTCCTTTCAAATCTAAAAGCCATTTAGCGCCAAAAATTTTCGAAGATGTGCAAAATAGTGCTTATGAAAGTTTTAAAAAAATCGTAGATATTGCTCTAAAAGAAGAAGTAGATTTCCTACTTATTGTAGGAGACTTATTCGATAACGAGAATCGCACGTTGCGTGCTGAAGTGTTTTTAAAAGAACAATTTAAACGTTTAGAAAAAGAACAAATCTTTGTATATATAGTGCATGGGAATCATGACCCGTTAACTGAAAGAATTACTGATGACTGGCCTGACAATGTATCTGTCTTTTCAAATAGAGTTGAAACATATCAAGCAATAACTAAAGAAGGCGAAACGATTAATATACATGGCTTTAGTTATCAAAATAATGCAAGTTATGAGAATAAAATCGATGAATATCCTTCTAGCCAAGGTGCTAACGGCATTCATATTGGTATGCTTCATGGTACATATAGTAAATCAAGTACTAAAGATCGCTACACAGAATTTATATTAGAAGATTTAAAAAGTAAACTTTATCATTATTGGGCATTGGGTCATATCCATGAACGTCAAGAATTAAGCGACATGCCACCAATTCATTATTCAGGCAATATTCAAGGTCGACATTTTGGTGAGCAAGGCGAAAAAGGTTGCTTACTTGTAGAAGGGGATAGTCTAAAACTGACAACAGAATTTATCCCTACCCAATCTATTCGTTTCGATACAGCTACAATTGAGACAGATAAAACGAATAAACAAGGTATCTATGAAGTAGTACAAAATTTTAAAGATAGTGTGCGTTCACAAGGAAAAGCATTCTATAGACTTACTTTAAATATAGATAGTGAAAAGGCGATATCATCTCAAGATATTAGCCAAATCAAAGCAATGATTGATGAGTATGAAGAAAATGAAAACCACTTTATAGTCATTGAAGATTTAATATTTAATTATATTCAAAATGAAGATGCGCCACTTGTGCGAGAATTCTCAAAAGACTTAATTGAGGATACTAAATTGTTTGAAGAAGCAATGACAGAACTATATTTAAATCCAAGAGCTTCCAAATATTTAGAAGATTATACTACGTTCAATAAAGTTGAGTTAGTTGATCGAGCTGAGAAATTATTAAAAGAAGACATGCGAGGTGACAACAATGATCATTAAATCACTTGAGATATATGGTTATGGTAAATTCGTAGAACGAAAGATTACCTTTAACGACGCATTTACTGAAATTTATGGCGAGAATGAAGCAGGTAAATCGACTATTCAAGCCTTTATCCATTCAATATTATTTGGATTTCCAACTAAGAAAGAAAAAGAACCACGTTTAGAACCTCGCATGGGAAATCAATATGGTGGGAAACTTACACTCATCTTTGATGATAAATCTGAAGTTGTCGTCGAACGTATCAAAGGAAGTGCACAAGGGGACGTTAAAGTTTATCTTGAAAATGGGCTTATCCGTGATGAAGCATGGTTAAAAAAGAAATTAAATTATATCTCTAAAAAAACATATCAAGGTATTTTTTCTTTTAATGTTTTAGGTTTACAAGATATTCATCGAAATATGGATGAAAAGCAATTACAAAATTATCTTTTAGAAGCAGGGGCACTAGGCTCGTCTGAATTTACTTCAATGGGAAATATGATTGCGCAAAAGAAAGCAACGCTTTATAAAAAAGCTGGGAAAAATCCAATTTTAAATAAACAAATTGAAGATTTAAAACAGTTAGAAATGCAAATTAGAACTGAAGAAGCGAAGTTAGATGAGTATCATCGTTTAATAGATGACAGAGATAAATCTCAGCGTCATTTATCGCATTTGAAAGATAATTTAACTCAACTTTCTAAAATGCACGAAAGTAAGCAAAAAGAGCTCGCAATTCACCCTCAAGCTCAAGAGTGGAAAAGCTTAGAACAAAAGCTAAATATCGAACCACTTAAATTTCCTGAAAAAGGGATTGAACGATATGAAACGGCTGCCCGTTATAAGCAATCTTTAGAAAAAGATATCAGTATACAAGAAGAAAGATTAAAGAAAGTTGAAAGAGACTTTAATGAGATAGAACTTCCTTCTGAAGAAGCGGTTAAGAACTTCTATCGTTTATCTCAAGAAGAAAATGATATTCAAAAAACTGAAGTAGAGGTTGCATCACTTAATAAAGAAATCGATGCCACTCATAGAGAACAACAAACATTAAAAACAAATTTAGGCTGGCAAGATGTGTATCATGAAACAGATACGTCTGAAGCAATGAAAAATTATGTGAGCCAAAAGATTAAAGAACGTAACGAACAAGAAAGTCAGAAACAACAAATTGAAAGAATCATTGATGAAATAAAAATCGAACAACAAGCGATTGCTAAAGAGATTACATCGCTTGAAAAAGATTTAGTTTCTGAAACGTCGCTTGAAAAGAAAAAGGAATATAATCAACAAAAATTAGAACTTCAAGAAAAAGAAAGCTTATACAATAAATTAAAAGAAACATTTGAACAAGAAAAAGAAAGAAAAAATAAACGTAACTGGTGGTTAAGAGCTAGCTTTATTATTTTAAGTTTAGTTGGATTAGGTTTAACAATCTTTTCATTTGCTACAGCAAATATGGTATTTGGAATAATATTTACTATTCTTACAATATTATTTGTCGTAGGCATTTTCATGACAAAATCAAAAGATGTGGATTATAGCGAAACGTTTAGTGATGAAATTAATAATTTAGAACAACAAATTAAAGAATTAGAAGAAAAATACGATTTAAACTTTGATTTAGATCAACAATATCATCTTCGAGAACGTTGGAATAATGCTAGTAAAAGTAAAAATATCTTAATTAATAAATCGGCACATCAACAAAATTTATTAGATAATACAAACAAAGAATTGAATGAGATATCTAGCAATTTACAAGAAGTTAAGTCAGACATAAAATTACCTGAAAAAATGACCGATGAGTTATTGATAAGTAGTTTCACTACAATGAATCAATTGAAGGCTAATGATAGTCATTTGAAAAACTTAATTCAGCAGCGAGATAAATTAAATCAAAAGCTGACTTTATTCTATGAAAAAGCTCAAAATCAAGTTGCTCATGAATTGACGCACTTCAACAAAGTTTCTTTATTTAATGATATGAAAAAATGGATCTCTACATATGAAGTAAATAAAGAAAAGAAAAATCAATTGCAAAATCAACTTCAGTTATTAGGCAATGAAATAAAGCAATTAAAACTAAGATTAACTGAAAACGAAGAAACAATTCAAAAATTGTTTGAATTTATTAACGTAAACAATGAAACAGATTATTATCAACATTATGAGCAATACCAACAGTATCAACAAAACTTAGTGCGCTTTAATGATTTAACAACTTATTTAGAAAATCATCACTTCTCTTATGAAGATAGCTCTAATTTAAGTAGTAAAACAACGGTTCAAGTGGAAGATGAAGACCAATTATTAGCGCAACAAGTAGATGATTATAATGATCAGTATTTAGAGAAACAAATGGAAGTAAGCGAATTGACTGCGCAAATTAATCAAATGGAGACAGACAAGACATTATCGCAATTACGCCATAACTATCATAGCTTAAAAAATAGAATGAATGATATTGCTAAAGATTGGGCGAGTTTAAGCTATTTAGAAGCGTTAGTAAATGAACACATTAAACAAATTAAAGATAAACGCTTACCACAAGTGATAAATGAAGCAATTAATATCTTTAAATCTTTAACAAATGATAATTATAATTTGATTACTTATGAAAATGATTCAATCATGGTCAAACATCATAATGGACAGATGTATCATCCATTAGAGTTAAGTCAATCAACGAAAGAATTATTATATATAGCGTTAAGAATCAGTTTAATTAAAGTATTACGTCCATATTATCCATTCCCAATCATAATTGATGATGCGTTTGTACATTTTGATAAACAAAGAAAATCAATGATGTTAAACTATTTAAGAGAGTTAGCATATGATTATCAAGTGCTTTACTTTACATGCACAAAAGATACTACGATTCCTTCTAAAGAAATGCTGATATTAAATAAAATAGAGGAAGGCGGTAAACGATGAGAAACGTAGAGAAATTAAATCCAGGAGATTCAGTTGAGAATTTCTTCATGATTCATAGAGCAACCCAAGGTGTTACTGCTCAAGGAAAAGACTACATGACGCTTTTCCTCCAAGATAAAAGTGGCGATATAGAATCAAAATTATGGACGGTTACAAAAGAAGAAATGAAAATTTTAAAACCGGAAGAAATTGTTTGGGTTAAAGGTGATGTTATTAATTACCGAGGTCGCAAACAAATGAAAATCAATCAAATTCGATTGGCTAAACCTGAAGAAGGGTTCAAAACGCAAGATTTTATTGATGGTGCACCTTTGACACCGGCTGAATTACAAGAAGAAATTTCACATTATATTTTAGATATTGAAAATGCAAATTTACAACGTATAACACGTCATTTATTAAAAAAATATCAAGAAAAATTTTTCACTTATCCTGCAGCAAGTTCACATCATCATAATTTTGCGAGTGGTTTAAGTTATCATGTTTTAACAATGTTGCGAATCGCAAAATCATTATGTGATATTTATCCTCTATTAAACCGTAGCTTGCTATATAGTTCTATTATCTTACATGATTTAGGTAAAGTGAGAGAACTCAGCGGTCCTGTAGCGACTACGTATACAGTTGAAGGTAATTTACTTGGTCACATTTCAATCGCAAGTGACGAAGTAGCCGATGCTGCTAAAGAACTTGGTATCGAGGGTGAAGAAGTCATGCTATTACGTCATATGATTTTAGCGCACCATGGTAAAATGGAATTCGGTTCTCCCAAATTACCACATTTAAAAGAAGCCGAAATTTTATTCTTCATCGATAATATTGATGCTAAGATGAATATGTTTGAAAAAGCCTTCAAGAAAACAGAAAAAGGGCAATTTACTGAACGTATCTTTGGTATGGAAAATCGTCAATTCTACAACCCAGAGAAATTAGATTAAAATATAATATCTTGATACAACAAAAGCGATAATTGAAACTTCGATTAGTTTCAATTATCGCTTTTTAATAACTTTTTAGTTTTGAAAATTATGAAGATAAGCCAGCAGATGAGCTATCTTGTTGAGACTGTTGCTGTTTTAATTTATCAGGATTTAAAATTGTGTTTTCAACAGCTTTTTTAATATCTCTGTCTTTGTAGTCAACGTTGTATTCTTTAAGTAAGTCTTTATAAGCATTAGTTAATAATTTAGGATTTTTTTGAACTTTTTGTTCAATAATCTTAGTTTTTAGGCTAGATTTTTCTTTGTTGAAGTCGTCTTCTTTATCGGCTTTAATAATATGGTAACCATAATCTGTTTTTACAACGTCAGATACTTGGCCTTCTTTAAGTTTGAATAAGGCTTTTTCAAAGCTACTTACCATTTGGCCTTTAACTACATAACCTAATGAACCATCTTTTTTAGCACTAGATGAATCCATTGATTCTTTTTTAGCGATTTCTCCAAATTTGCTTGGATTTTTTTCAACTTCTTTTTGGATTTCTTCAGCTTTCGCTTTAGCTTTCTTATCGCTTAAGCCTTCTTTATCGCTGTCACTTGATTTAACTTTAATTAAAATATGTGAAGCTTTTTTAGTGTCATCTTTTATTTCTTTATCAGATACATTAATTTTGTCAGTTAATAATTGTTTTTGATAAGCTGCTAGTTTTTTCTGTTCTTTATAATCATCTAAAGTCATACCTTGTTGTTTAAGCATACTTTCAAATTGGTCTTTACCACCATATTGTTTTTCTTCTTTTTTAATATCATTGTCAATATCTTTAGTATCAACTTTATCTTTATATTTATCAGCTAAAATTTTATTTAATGCAATGCTAAATGAGGTACTTGCGATTTGATCATCGCCAATTTTGTTCAATACATCTTTAACTTTAACATCTCCAGCTTTTGAAGAAATAAGTGTGTTACTTTCCGAATCAGTGGCATGATTACCACAAGCACCTAAAAGCAGGGCACTTGCTGTTACCGGAACAATTAATTTATTCATAATTTTCATAGTTGATAGCTCCTTTTACATTAATAACAACGTAACTATAACATATTCTAAGCGCTTCACCAATTAGAAACCGGCGCAATACTACCAAAGTCGTAGTTCTGATAAGACTTAAGAATTAAAAATTGCCAACAAAGTTCATTAACTCTGTTGGCTTAATATTAATATGTTGAATGGTAGGGCACTTTATTTAAAATACTAATGCCTGTTTGATGTTCTTCAATAAACTGTCCTTCATTTGAAAAAATGATTATTTTTAAATATAAAAAGTCCATTACTGAAATACCTAAATTTAAGGCTAATAAGAACATAAAATAATGTCCATATTCAGGAAAACGTGTAGTTAAAAATATTAAAATACCTGTAATAGTTATAAAAGGCATAACTAGATTTATACAAAAATAAATTTTATGCACAGGTGTACTAACATAAGTATTGAAATACGGTAAATAACGCTTTTTATTTAACTTATGTGCTCTAAAAGACTTTAAATAAGGTAAAAAGAATAACAAGTGAATAGATTTATGAATAGGATACATCATAACCACAAAAAATAATAAAATTAAAAAGTATCTATCTGACAACGGTGTATCCACAAAGTAATACATAATTTCATAGCTTACGAAAAATGCAATAACAGTGGTTACAAAGCTAAGAAATGCTATTCTTGGTACCCCAAAACGAGCGTGAATGTCAATTTGTTGTTTACATAGAAACATATTTCCACCTCTTAATAGGTCATATATACGCTAAGTATTATCTAACTTACCATGGATAAAATCAAGATAATATTTACACTGAATACGTCATAATAAAGAATCTAAAATAATAATGCCTTTTACTTATAAATAAAGAAGCCAGTAAATGAATTTGTAAAAACTCATTTACTGGCTATTTATCTAGAAATTATATTCCAAACCTCTCACTAACTAACAGCAATATTATTTTTTATCCTTTGAAAATGTATTGCTGATTTCTTCACCACGATTTTGTAGATTTTCAATATGTGATTTTAATTTTTCAATGTTAGGATTGATATCTGATTTAAAGTCACCAATTAATGCTTTAAATTCATCACCAATTTCGCTACCATATTGAACACCGTCATTTTTTACTTGTTTACTATAATCAATGATATTATGGAAGCTACGTTTAACTGATTCAATTTCGCGTTCTAATTCTGAACGGGCACCAGTTGGCACTTTAGTACCATTAGTGTCACCTTCAATTACACCACGATCATCACGGTTCATCCATGAAACAGCGACACCAGCTGCTACGCCAACGCCAATACCAAATAATACGCGTGTTACTTTCATATTTATATTCTCCTCACTTAATATCGTCGTTTTAATAAGTTTAAAATTAAATTATTAGTTCAATATCTTAAATTTAATTTTTTTAAAAACTTAATTTAATTCTATATTACCCTTTAAAGACATACAATATGCAGAATTATTCAAATTGAGCTTTAATCTGCTCTGCAATTTCTTTTTTCTTACTGTCATCAATTTCATCTTCATGTGTATTCCACTTATAACCAAAGCCATCGATATCATTCTCATAGCGTGGTAAGAAATGGAAATGAAGGTGGAATACAGATTGATCAGCAAACTCGCCATTATTTTGAATAATATTTAAACCATCAGGATTGAATGCTTTTTTAATAGCATTTGCCACTTTAGGAATTGCAGCACCAATGTGTTTCATTGTTTCTTCGTCTGTTTCAAAAATATTTGGAGAAGCTTTTTTAGGAATTAATAAAGTATGACCTTTAGTAACTTGCGAAATATCTAAAAACGCATATACATAATCATTTTCATATACTTTATAACTTGGAATTTCACCAGTTAAAATTTTACCAAATACTGTTTCTGCCATTTGAATACACTCCTTATGCCTTATTTTACTCAATATTATATCATTACTGTATTAAAATTTCGTTAGTAAGGCATAGCTAACTTTAGTAGTTAGGGAATGATTTTGGTACAATGTAAGTCATGGAGGTGCCTTATGACAGTAAAGGTTGAACATCTTACAGGAGGTTACGGCAAACGTCCTGTAATTGAAGATATTAATTTTGAATTAAAAGAGGGTGAAATCGTAGGCTTAATAGGGCTTAATGGTGCAGGTAAAAGTACAACAATTAAGCATATGTTGGGATTATTAACGCCTATGGAAGGTACGCTCTCTATTTCCAATACAAATATAACTGATGATATCGAAGTTTATCGCAGAAAATTATCATATATACCTGAATCTCCAGTGATTTATGAGGAACTAACATTAGAAGAACATATTGCTATGACGGCTATGGCGTATCAAATCAGTGAAGAAGAAGCTATGAAACGTGCGCGTCCATTACTCAAAACATTTAGATTAGAAAATGAACTTAAAGTATTCCCGAGTCACTTTTCAAAAGGGATGAAACAAAAAGTAATGATTATTTGTGCCTTTATTGTTAATCCCGAACTTTATATTATCGATGAACCATTCTTAGGTCTCGATCCATTAGGTATTCAGTCTATGCTTGATTTAATGGTTGAGAAGAAGAATGAAGGACGCACTGTGTTGATGAGTACACATATTCTTGCGACGGCAGAACGTTATTGTGACCGCTTCATTATTCTTGATAAAGGTAGAGTGGTAGGATTTGGCGATTTAGACCAACTTCGTGAGCAAACAGGCTTACATCACCAGACACTTGATAACATTTATATACATGTCACACAAGGTGGTCAACATACATGAATAAATCAGCTATAGCATTATTTCAGCAGCGCCATAAAGCGATTCGTAAGGAAAAAAACTATTATAATAAGTTTATATTTAATGGGCATTTTTCAGTATTCCTACTCATACTACTTGGTGCGTTTATCCTTGGATATGGGCAATGGTTAAAACATATGCCTACGCACATCGATTATGCGTTATTTGCGAGTCTTGTTTTAGCCATCACATCTATATTTCCCATTAGAACGTTCTTAAAAGATGCTGACCGAATATTCCTTTTACCTTTTGAGAAACACATGAGAGAATATATGAATTTAAGCTTAAGATATAGCTATTTCAACCGTATCATCATTCAACTCGTTTTAATAATTGTGCTATTTCCATTATTCTATAAACTGACTCATGGGTTAAGCTTAGACTACATTCTCTTAATAGTTTTAGTCCTTATCCATCCGTTTCTTGGCTTATTACTAAGATGGAAATGGTATCAAGCACATTTATCAAGTTGGTCACTGAATGTCATCCTATTTGTACTTAATGGATTAGCATATTATCTTGTGCTAGGTCTTCAAATGTACTGGGGAATTATTTTCACAATTATCTTGTTGCTAGCGATTTTCTTACTTCCGAAAATGAAGCACGGCTACTTATTCCCGTGGGAACGTATGATATTAATTGAAGAACGTCATCATACCAATTATTATAAATTCGTTAATATGTTTACTGATGTTAAGCATTTGAAAGAAACAGCAGTAAGACGACAATATTTAGATTTCTTGTTACCCACTCCTAAAGGACAACGTTTTAGTTCAAAAAATATGTATTTATATTTATTTACACGTAGTTTCGTAAGGGGAAGAGATGCCTTTACTATTATCTTAAGATTAGTAGTGATTGCACTTATCTTAATGATTTGGTTATCATTCCCAATTGTAACAGTAATTATTGGAAGCTTATTTATGTACATTATCTTGTTGCAAATGTCTCAATTCTATACACAGCAAGCATATGGACTATGGCCTCAAGTATGGCCGGTATCAGATGCTGAAGTAATTAAAGGTTATGAAAAATTCTTATATCGCTTGATGGTAATGATAGGAGTTATTTTCTCTATAACGTTTATCATCATTTATCCGCAATACTTTATCTTCGCGATTGTCTTCTTTATAGTAGGATGGCTTACAATTCGAAGCACAATCAAAAAACTACAATATCAAGAATCTTTATTAAAAGATTAATAATTAAAAAAGGTTGTCTTAAGTTAGTGAGAACTAAATCTCAGTTAACTAAGACAACCTTTATTTTTAAATTAATCTTTAATTGGATATAAATATCTTTCGAAATAACTAGAATGTTGCGCACTTGAACCAAAGTAATGTCTCAATGCGTCTTTAGAGAAGTAATCTTTAAACGTATCTGATTCTTTAAAGTCTTCATAAGCTTGGCGGTTAACAAAGCCAAAGTATACTTTATAAGTTGTGCCTTCTTCGGGTTTTAAAAAACGATAACTTTTAAAACCAGCGAAATTGTCTAATTTTAAATCTAGATTGGCAAGTCTTTTTTCTAATTGATGTGAATGATCGTCAGATGATGGGATGAATAATGCGGAATAAAAATGTTGATTGTTTAATTCATTGATTTCAACAACTGTATCATAAACAGTAGGGTGCTTTAAAATCGATTTTTCTTCTGTTTCTTCGATGATGACAGAAGAATCATTTGTAGAAAATAAAAATAAATTTCTTTCTGGGTTATTTAATCGAATTTGATTTAAGTAACTATAAGTCCCATAAGTTGTATATATTTTCATGATTCATACCTCCCTTATTGCTTATATTATACGATTAAACAGGGATTGTTGCTATATCAATTATTTATATAATTTAATTATTTTAAAGTCAGAATAGACCTTATTATTAATAGTTTTGTTTATATAAAATAGTTTATAATTACTGTTAAAAGTAATTTTATATTCATTGAATATATATACTAAAGTGCTATGTCATTTTTATGACATTTAATGTAGTATAAACGATAAAATTAACATGATATGATATTATAGATAAGAATGATTATAATTTAGGAGGATATTATGGTGCATAATAAAAATAATACGATTTTACAAACAATTAAAGGTGAACAGACATCCCATACACCTGTATGGTTTATGCGCCAAGCTGGAAGATCTCAACCCGAATATCGTAAATTGAAAGAGAAATATTCTTTATTTGAGATTACACACCAACCAGAATTATGTGCTTATGTAACACATTTACCAGTAGATAACTACAATACGGATGCAGCCGTCCTATATAAAGATATTATGACACCACTTAAACCAATAGGGGTGGATGTGGAAATTAAATCAGGGATTGGTCCAGTTATTCATAATCCAATTAAATCAGTTAAAGATGTAGAAAAACTTACGCAAATAGATCCTAAAAGAGATGTACCTTATGTATTAGAAACGATTAAGATTCTTACGCAAGAGAAATTAAATGTTCCATTAATCGGTTTTACTGGTGCACCATTTACACTAGCTTCATACATGATAGAAGGCGGGCCTTCTAAAAATTATAACTTTACGAAAGCCATGATGTATGGGGATGAAGAAACGTGGTTTGCGTTAATGAATCATCTTGTAGAAATTTCTATTGATTACGTGGCAGCTCAAGTTGAAGCAGGTGCTGAATTGATTCAAATCTTTGATTCATGGGTAGGTGCACTTAACGTTCAAGATTATCGCTATTATATTAAACCTTCTATGGAACAATTGATTAACGGTATTAAAGCACGTTATGATGTGCCGGTTATTCTATTCGGCGTTGGAGCAAGCCACTTAATTAACGAATGGAACGATTTACCAATTGATGTTTTAGGTTTAGATTGGCGTACATCAATTACACAAGCAAATCAATTAGGTGTTAATAAAACGCTTCAAGGTAATTTAGATCCATCTTTATTACTTGCCCCTTGGGAAGTTCTTGAGAAAAGAATTAAATCAATCCTTGACGAGGGATTAGAAAGAGGTAAACATATCTTTAACTTGGGACACGGTGTTTTTCCAGATGTTCAACCAGATACACTTAAGCGTGTGACACAATTTGTACATGACTACACACAAAAGTAAGAACTGTTAATAAAGAAATTTATTATTAAAGGGAAGGTTTTAAATAATGACTAAAACAGTAGGTTTATTAGTTATGGCGTATGGCACACCATATAAAGAAAGTGATATTGAGCCATATTATACAGATATTAGACATGGTAAAAGACCATCTGAAGAAGAACTTCAAGACTTAAAAGATCGCTATGAATTTATTGGAGGACTTTCTCCATTAGCGGGCACAACAGATCGTCAAGCTGAGGCATTAAGAGATGCTTTAAACGACGCATATGAGAATGTAGAATTTAAATTGTATTTAGGGTTAAAACACATTTCTCCATATATTGAAGAGGCAGTTGAAAAAATGAACAAAGATGGTATTGAAGAAGCGGTAACTGTAGTACTAGCGCCTCATTATTCAAGCTTCTCAGTAGGTTCTTATAATAAACGTGCAAAAGAAGAAGCGGATAAATACCGTATTAAACTTTATCACGTTGAACATTACTATCAACAACCTAAATTTATTGAATATTGGACTAATAAAATCAATGAAACGTTAGAACAAATTCCTAGTGAAGAACATGATGACACAGTATTAGTCGTATCTGCACATAGTTTACCTAAGGGTCTTATCGAAAGAAATAATGATCCTTATCCTGATGAACTACAAGATACAATGAACCGCTTAGCATCTTCATCTAATATTTTACATGTAGCACAAGGCTGGCAATCTGAAGGACATACAGGCACGCCATGGTTAGGGCCTGACGTTCAAGATTTAACACGTGAACTTTACAATGAACATCACTATAAAAACTTTATCTATACCCCAGTTGGTTTTGTATGTGAACATTTAGAAGTTTTATATGATAACGATTATGAATGTAAAGTGGTATGTGAAGAATTAGGTGCAAATTATTATCGCCCAGATATGCCAGATACGCATCCATTATTTATTGGTGCAATCGTCGATGAAGTAAAAACAGTTTTTTAATAAAGGAAGGGACTCATAGTGAGTAAAAAAGTTGCAATCATAGGTGCTGGAATTACTGGATTAGCTAGCGCATATTATTTAAAACATTATAAACCAGAGATGGATGTAACTATTTTTGAAGCAACTCAAAGACCTGGTGGTAAAATTCAAACTTATCGTAAAGATGGCTATACGATTGAACTTGGGCCAGAATCTTATTTAGGTCGTAAGACGATTATGACAGATATTGCTAAAGATATCGGTTTAGAAGATGATCTAATCACTAACCAAACAGGTCAGTCTTACATTTTTGCGAAGAATAAACTTTATCCTATTCCTGGTGGCTCAATCATGGGCATACCAACAGATATTAAACCATTCCTTAAAACACGATTAATCTCTCCAATTGGAAAGTTAAGAGCAGGTTTAGACTTATTTAAATCTCCAATTCAAATGGATGATGATATTTCAGTAGGGGAATTCTTTAGACGTCGCTTAGGAAATGAAATTCTTGAAAATCTAATCGAACCACTTATGGGTGGAATTTATGGTACAGACATAGATCATTTAAGTCTAATGAGTACGTTTCCTAATTTTAAAGAAAAAGAAGAAGAATTCGGCAGTTTAATTAGAGGAATGCAACATGAAAAGGCAGAGCGCATCAAGCAGCGTCAATTATATCCAGGTGCACCTAAAGGTCAATTTAAGCAATTTAGACACGGATTAAGCTCTTTTATTGTAGCATTAGAACAAGATGTGAGATCTAAAGGCGTAATCATTCGATACAATACGCCTGTTGAAGATATAAAAATTCATGAAGATAATTATGAAATAATTACCAATAGCGGAAGCGAACAATTCGATGGTCTCTTAGTCACAACACCGCATCACACGTTCATGAAATGGTTTAATCACGATCAAGCATTTAATTACTTTAATTCGATGGATTCAACTACAGTAGCGACTGTTGTATTTGCATTTGATGAGAAGAATATCGAGAACACGTACGATGGCACAGGATTTGTAATTGCACGAACAAGTAATACAGATATTACTGCTTGTACATGGACGACAAAAAAATGGCCATTTACAACACCTAAAGGCAAAGTATTAATACGTGCGTATGTAGGTAAACCTGGAGATACCGTAGTAGATGATCATACGGATGAAGAAATAGCGATGATTGCTCGTCGTGATTTAAATAAAATGATGACATTTAAAGGCGACCCAGATTTTACTATTGTTAATCGTTTGCCGAAAAGTATGCCACAATACCACATTGGTCATATTAAACAAATACGTGAAATTCAAAATCATGTAAAATTGACTTATAAAGGTTTACGAATTACTGGTGCACCTTTTGAAGCAGTTGGGCTACCTGATTGTATCCAACAAGGGAAAAATGCAGTTGAAGAACTTATAGATGAATTATAAATGTAAAATAGTTGAACACTTTTTAGAGAATTAAACCTCCTCTTTAAAGTGTTTTATTTTAAGGTGTGTTTAAATAAAGTTAAGCTAAATAATCAATTATAGAATAGGAGGATAAATAATGACGAATGTAATTATTATTCACTCAAGTTTAGGGGATTCTCACAATCATTGGTATGAGTGGCTACAACATAATTTGAAATTAGAAGGATATAATGTTCCGCTGTTTCATATAGAGAAAGATAATGAACATAATATTCAGCAATGGGTCAAAGAAATAAATAAGCAAATTAAAATTCCTAGCTCAGATACATATTTTGTTACGCATGGATTTGGATCTATAGCAGCATTAAAATACATTGAAAGTTTAGAAGTTGAAAAACCATTAGAAGGATTTTTCAGTATAGCTGGTTTTAAAGAAGATGCTGTGGATATAGACGAGAATATTAATATCGATCCAATAGATATTGATTATTCTACAATTAAAAGTAAAGTGAAACGTTTCTATGGATTAGCGTCTAAAACGGATCAATATGTGTCATATAAAGAAACTGAGAAATTACTTGAAACATTGGGTGGTCATATGAGAATCGTAGAAGAGGGCGGTCATTTTCTTGAAGAAGAAGGATTTGTTTCTTTCACTGAACTACAAGAAAGAATGCAAACTTATATGACAAGATAATTTAGAGTGATTATTAATTAAATAGTGGAGATACATCATCGTTTTGCCTTATCTATAATCATTATAATAAAGGTTAAACGATGATTTTTATGCGAAAAAGTAGCATTTTATAGGGCATTAGCGAGGAAATTAATATCCAATTCGTATATTTAATTAAAATTTTCTAAGTGTAGCGTTTTTTTACACAAAATACTTTATAATTGTTATTGACTATAAAGTTCATAGTATATATACTAATAAAGTATTCAAAAGAGCGGTGCTTAAAAAGCAATTATCGCATAAATATATAAAGCTTAAATTAATTAAATGTAAAATTTAATTAAAAAAAGTATTGATACTACTAAGACTTAAATGATATACTAATAAAGTACTTGATTTTAAGAAACCAAATAATATTAGCGCGGGATGGAGCAGTTCGGTAGCTCGTCGGGCTCATAACCCGAAGGTCGGTGGTTCAAATCCGCCTCCCGCAATACATAATTTAGTAGGTCTCGTAGTGTAGCGGTTAACACGCCTGCCTGTCACGCAGGAGATCGCGGGTTCGATTCCCGTCGAGACCGCCATTACTTACTTATTATGGTTCAGTAGCTCAGTTGGTAGAGCAATGGATTGAAGCTCCATGTGTCGGCAGTTCGACTCTGTCCTGAACCATTTACACTTTGGCGGTTGTGGCGAAGTGGTTAACGCATCGGATTGTGGTTCCGACACTCGAGGGTTCGATTCCCTTCAACCGCCCCATAATCGTTTACTACGCGGGTGTAGTTTAATGGCAAAACCTCAGCCTTCCAAGCTGATGTTGTGGGTTCGATTCCCATCACCCGCTCCATTATTAACATTATTCCACAGTAGCTCAGTGGTAGAGCTATCGGCTGTTAACCGATCGGTCGTAGGTTCGAATCCTACCTGTGGAGCCATGGCTCCTTGGTCAAGCGGTTAAGACACCGCCCTTTCACGGCGGTAACACGGGTTCGAGTCCCGTAGGAGTCATCCAAACAGAAGTGAAATATCGCTTCTGTTTTTTTATTTATACAATTTTATAATGGGGAGAGTTGTCCGAGTCTGGCCGAAGGAGCACGCCTGGAAAGTGTGTAAACGCCACAAGCGTTTCAAGGGTTCGAATCCCTTACTCTCCATATTAAAGCTCAGAATGGTTGTTACATTCTGGGTTTATTTTTTAGAGTAAATAAAAGTAACACAGCTTGATTATTTTATAAAAATATTATATTATAAATTTGTCAACGACAGTGCGTGGACTATTAAAACGAAATTCATTGATTTTTGAGGATTTGAAATATAAATTTCAACACATGCAAAAGAAGAGGTAGGGCAAGAATGCTTTACCTCTTTTAAAAATGAAAATAATATGGTTAAAATGAAGCATGTTTAAACTTTATCTTAAAGTATATAAACATATTGATATATTTATATAATTTTATTATTATATAAATAGAACAACCACAGTGCGGGGTTCTGATAAAACGAAATACATTGAAACCAGTAGCCAGCCCATTATGAGGCTAGGCAATAATTGAATATCATAATAAAAATAAAGAGCTTTGACTTTTAGTAGACATAGCTCTTTATTTTTATGCCTCAAATAAATATATTGGCATTTTATAGAAATATTAAAAACCAATCAGGGTATATTTTAATCACATCCTCTGCTAACGCTAAAGAAAATCGTTATAATAAATATGTATATTATATGGAGGAATGTATTTTGGATTTTTGGTTAAAAGAACAAAGTATAAAAAATAAAAATAAAATCGCAGTTACTGATGGTGAAACTGCTATAACATTTGAAGATTTATATCATCGTGCTTTTAAACTATCTCAACGCTTACTTTCTTTGAATGAAAATAGAGTAGGACTCTATATTCACAATGATATTGAATCGGTCGTATTAGTCAATGCATGCTGGTTAGCGAATATTGAAGTAGCTATGATTAATACACGTTTAACGCAACAAGAAATGATTAATCAAATGCGCTCTGTAGATATTTCGACAATTATTTCTACTACGAATTTTGATTTGCCTTCTTTTAAAAATGTATATTTCAATGAATTAAGTACACTTGAACCGTCTTCAAACACACAAATGTTCGATATTACACGTATTGCTTCAATTATGTTTACTTCTGGTACTACAGGTCCTCAAAAGGCAGTACCACAAACCTTTGAAAATCATTATGCGAGTGCCGTAGGTTGTAAACAAAGTTTAGGCTTTGATCAAGATACAATATGGCTCTCTGTACTACCTATATATCATATTTCTGGTTTAAGCGTAATTTTACGCTCACTTATTGAAGGATTTACTGTTCGTATTTTAAAGAAATATGATACTCAAACAATGCTTAATATTATAAAAGAAGAAAAACCTACCCATGTGTCCCTCGTGCCACAGACATTAAAATGGCTTATGGATGCAGGGTTAAATCAGTCATTTTCAATAGAAAAAATATTATTAGGTGGCGCGAAGTTATCATCAACATTAATTGATCAAGCACTAGATTATCATTTACCTATCTATAATTCATTTGGTATGACGGAAACGTGTTCTCAATTCTTAACTGCTACGCCAGAAATGCTTGCGCAACGTTATGACACTGTTGGAAAGCCTAGTGAGAATGTGAAAGTTAAAATTAAAAATCCAAATGAAGAAGGGCATGGAGAACTTCTCATCAAAGGCAAAAATGTGATGAATGGCTATTTATATCCTGAGCAACTGGATGACACGTTTGAAGATGGTTATTTCAAAACGGGTGATATTGCAGAAATAGATGACGAAGGTTACGTCATGGTTTATGATCGTCGTAAAGATTTAATTATCAGTGGCGGCGAGAATATATATCCATATGAAATTGAAACGGTTGCTAAGAAATTTGAAGGTATAGAAGATGCAGTATGTGTTCCACAGGATGATGAAACTTGGGGCCAAATTCCAGTGCTTTATTATGTTTCTGAAAATGAACTTTCAAAGGATGAACTTACTCAATTTCTAAAAAATAATTTAGCTAAGTACAAAATTCCTAAGCATTATTATCGCGTGGAATCATTACCTTATACTTCTACCGGAAAATTACAACGTAATAAAGTTATTTCGCAGGTAAATCAACATGAAAATTAAAGAAGTCAATTTTTATTACTATAATGCAGCATTTCACTCGCCAATTATTACTCCTAAAGTTGAAATGATCCATAGAAAAGCGCTTATAGTGGAATTAATCACTGATGCAAATCAGTCTTATTTTGGAGAATGCAACGCGTTTGAAACAAACTGGTATGATAAAGAAACTATTTATTCTGTAAAAAGCATTTTAGAAGATTGGGCGAGCAACATTAAAGGAGTTATATTTAATAGTTTTGCGGATTGGGAGACATATTTGAATCAGCTTGATTCTTTTCCAGCAGCACGTTGTACAGCAGTGATGGTAATTTATCAAATGTATCATCAGCTACCTAGTTTCACTGTAGAATATGGCGCTACTGCCAGCGGTTTAACGGAAGCACAGTTACAAACGCTTCAAACGACGCAACCACCTCGTATTAAGCTCAAATGGTCTGATCGGTTGAATGAGGATATTCATAAGTTGAATTCATATCTTAAGCATAAGTATTACTTAGCGCTAGATGCTAATGAATCATTATCTACTCATGATTTGGAAAAGGTAGAACAAATAACGTCGCAAAATATTATATACATCGAAGAACCTTTTAAATCATTAACTCTACTTAATGAAGTAGAGTTAGATAATTATCCACCTATTGCTATAGATGAAAAAGCACTCAACGAAGAAACTATTATTTCAATAATTGAACATTATCCAATCGATGTAGTGATTATAAAACCATTTAGAGTAGGCGGGATTGATAAAGCACAACGATTAATTCAAACTTTACAACGACAACAAGTTAAAGTGGTAGTAGGCGGGATGTATGAGTATGGTTTGAGCCGTTATTTTACAGCGTTGCTATCAAAAGAAGGGGATTATCCAGGAGATATTACGCCAGACGGGTATTATTTTAATGAAGATTTTACGCAAGGTATAGGTAAATTAAAAGAGGGATTGATTTATTTTAATCCCCCTGTTATTAATAAAGCGCAATTAATACCTTATGAGTGATGATGGTCGTTGTTGTCTTTTTTTAAAGGGACAGGGTCGAAACCACCTTTATGAAGTGGATGACATTTTAAAATGCGACGCACGCCCATATATCCCCCTTTAAAGGCACCATAGACTTCAATTGCTTCTCTAGTATATTCTGAACAAGTAGGATAGAAGCGACAAGTTGGTGGTGTCATAGGTGAAATATAACGCTGATATATATGAATGATGCCTAAAAATAATTTTTTAAACATAGGTACCCTCCGTCATAGATTGATTATTAAATAGTTTAACACATTCAAAGGAGTAGTGAGGAACGTGGAGTTTATAGATAAAGATAATAGACGTGTCACAATGCAGTTTAAAACAAATAATGATGAACCGAATGGCAATCACGTTTTAGCTATTCCCATTTTCAAAAAACAGCTATTATTTACTCAGCACAAACAACGAGGCATTGAATTTCCTGGGGGCAAAGTTGAGCAAGGGGAGTCTAGCCGACAAGCGGTTGAGAGAGAGTTGTTTGAAGAGACAGGGGCAATTGCTGATGGTATAAATTATATTGCTCAATATCAAGTGCATACCAATAATGAATCTAAATTCGCCAAGGATGTTTATGTTATTGAGGTCAAAGAGATTCAAAATAAAAAGGACTATTTAGAAACTGAGGGTCCTCAGCTATTTAAGCGAATTGATGATATTACTGAAGCGCAACAAAGTTATTTAATTCAAGATGATGCGATTCTTAAATGTTTGGAGAGGGTGATTGAGCTTGGGTATTATAACTACTAAAAAAATGCCAATTGAATCACACACACACCGTTTTGAAGAAATTACGTATGATGTTGATCATCTTAAAGTCAAAGCATTACAAATGACGCCTTATGATGAAAGCGTATACCGCATAGTGATATATTTACGCGGAGGTAAAGGACAAGTTGGACGTGTACGTGCTGCGAGGTTAATGCAGTTTGCGAATTTAAATACATTAGTTGTAGGTCCATATTATAGAGGAAGTAATGGTAGTGAAGGTCGAGATGAATTTTGTCGTGCAGATTTAAACGACGTGACGGAACTAGTGCGCATTTTAAAAAAGAAATATCCAAAGGCTTATGTGCATATGATTGGTTTCTCAAGAGGGGGACTGCAAGGGTTACTTACGTTCCAAGATTATCCAGTTGATAGTTACATTGCATGGGGCGGCGTTTCTAATGTGCGATTAATGTATGAAGAACGCGTGGATTTGCGCGGTATGTTGCGACGAATGGTTGGTCATCCTAAGAAAGATAAAGAAGAATACGAGAAGAGAGATGCCCTTAAATCAATAGATAGTAAAAGTCCGCCAATATTAATTGTACATGGGGGCAAAGATTGGCAAGTTGGCATTCATCAAGGTTATTACTTGGAAGAACAGTTGCAGAAGAAGGACGCTCTATATGACACATTCTATCAATTAGAAGAAGGACATGTGCCACGTCCTAAACCTATGAAAGATGCATTGAATTATATTCATGCTTGGATGAAGAAAATTGAAGAAGAAAAAGAAAATGCCCAATCTCACTAATACATCATTAAGATGTCAGTGGAGTGGGCATTTTTCTATTTAATAATTAAGTATTATTTATTGAATCCGCCAGTTTCTGCAATTTCTTTAACTTCTGGACCGAATTTTTTGAAGTTTTCTTCAAAACGTTTAATTAAATCATCAGCTTGCGCACGATATTTATCTGAATCGCTCCATGCGTTGATTGGGTTTAAGATTGTTTTAGGTACGTCTTCTACTTCAGTAGGAATGCTTAAGCCGAATTTTTCATCTTTAATAAATTCAGCATTTTTTAATTTACCAGTGATAGCTTGGTCAACCATGTAACGTGTGTAGTGTAAGCTAATACGACGACCTACACCATATTTACCGCCAGTCCATCCTGTGTTTACTAAGTAAACATCTACATCATGCTCATCGATTAATTTACCTAATAAATTAGCGTATTTAATAGGATTTAATGGTAAGAATGGTGCACCGAAGCATGTTGAGAATGAGGGTTCAGGTTCTGTGACACCGCGTTCTGTTCCAGCTAATTTAGAAGTGAAACCACTTAAGAAATGATACATTGCTTGTGATTTAGATAATTTAGCAATTGGAGGAAGTACTCCGAATGCATCTGCAGTTAAGAAGATAATTGTATTAGGATGTGCTGCTTTTGAAGGTAATACAATATTATCGATATGGTGAATAGGGTATGCTGCACGTGTATTCTCAGTATTAGTGTTATCGTCGAAATCTACACGACCGCGTTCATCAACTACAGTATTTTCTAAAATTGTACCGTATTTAATAGCATTAAAGATTTGAGGTTCTTTTTCTTTTGAAAGGTTAATTGCTTTAGCGTAGCATCCACCTTCAATATTGAAGACACCATTTTTATTCCAACCGTGTTCATCGTCACCGATTAATTTACGATCAGGTGCAGCAGATAACGTTGTTTTACCAGTTCCTGATAAACCAAAGAATAAAGCTACGTCTCCTTTATCACCTACGTTTGCAGAGCAGTGCATACTCATAATATCTTGCATTGGTAGTAAGTAGTTCATTACTGAGAAGATACCTTTTTTCATTTCCCCAGCGTATTCAGTACCACCGATTAAAATTGTTTTATGTTTGAATGAAATGATAACAAATGTTTCAGATTTAGTGCCATCTACTTCTGGATCTGCTTTAAAATGAGGCGCTGAAACAATTGTGAAGTTTGGTTTAATGTTTTTAGCTTCTTCAACTGATTCAGGTCTAATAAACATGTTTTGTGCAAATAGGTTATGCCATGCTAATTCATTGATAACCGTTAATTTAAGTTGAGTATCTTTGTCGCTTCCAGCATAGCCGTTGAAGACGTATAGTTCATCTTTTTTATCTAGATAATCTAAAACTTTATTGTAGAGATTTAAGAAGGTTTCTTCATCAATATGTTGGTTAATATCTCCCCAGTGGATATTATCTTTATAAGAAGGTTCAGTTACGATGAATTTATCTTTAGGAGAACGTCCTGTATATTTACCTGTACTTGCGTTAATTGCTCCTAATTCTGTTAATTCGCCCTCATTATTATCTAAAATCTTATTGTAAAGTTGTGTAGTAGAAAGTTGAAACAGTGAGCTTTCTTTCTCTAATAAGTGTTTAATTTTAGGTGTTTCGCTGTATGTATCTACTGACATACCCAATCCCTCCAGCATCAATTTATTGAAATATTTCGTATAAGCCTTTACATTAAATTAGTATAACATAATGGCTTAATTATTCCACCTGGTAAAGACAAAAACTTTTAAAAATCGAAATTGACATTAATGAGGGGATTCGGTAGTATAGTTAATAACGGATTCTCTTATCCTGAGTGGTGGAGGGACATGGACCCAATGAAACCCAGCAACCTCTTTTATCAAAAGAAAGGTGCCAAACCGTTTGCAGACATATATGGTCTGAACGATAAGAGCGAATGGACGTTTAAGAGCCTTCTCTCTATCTTTTATAGTGAAGAGGGCTCTTTTATTTTAGCTCACAATTTGAAAGAGAATTTTCGTAAATTTAAATAATAAAAGGAGCAAACCATGACTTATAATAAACGTTTATTTACTTCAGAATCAGTGACTGAAGGACACCCTGATAAGATCGCTGATCAAGTTTCTGATGCCATTTTAGACGAAATCTTAAAAGACGATCCAAATGCACGTGTCGCTTGTGAAACGACAGTGACTACTGGAATGGCTTTAATCGCAGGAGAAATTTCAACTTCTACATATGTAGATATTCCTAAAGTTGTACGCGAAACAATTAAAAATATTGGTTATACACGCGCAAAATATGGTTACGATTACCAAACAATGGCAGTATTAACTGCAATTGATGAACAATCACCAGATATTGCACAAGGTGTAGACAAAGCATTAGAATACCGCGAAGAAATTTCAGAAGAAGAAATCGAAGCAACGGGTGCAGGTGACCAAGGTTTAATGTTTGGTTATGCTACAAATGAAACTGAAACATATATGCCATTACCAATCTTCTTATCTCATCAACTTGCTAAACGTCTATCAGATGTACGTAAAGATGGTATTTTAGATTATTTACGTCCAGATGGTAAAGTTCAAGTGACAGTAGAATATGATGAAGATGATAAACCTAAACGTATCGATACAATCGTAGTATCATCTCAACATGCAGATGATGTTGAATTAGACCAAATTCAAAGTGATATTAAAGAACATGTCATTTATCCTACTGTACCAGAAGGCTTAATTGACGATGAAACTAAATTCTTTATTAACCCAACAGGTCGTTTCGTAATCGGCGGACCTCAAGGCGATGCTGGTTTAACAGGACGTAAAATTATCGTAGATACATACGGTGGTTATGCACGTCATGGTGGCGGTTGCTTCAGTGGTAAGGATCCAACTAAAGTAGACCGTTCAGCAGCATATGCAGCAAGATATGTAGCTAAAAATATTGTCGCAGCTGAGTTAGCTGATCAATGTGAGGTTCAATTAGCTTATGCTATCGGTGTAGCTGAACCAGTCTCAATTTCTATTGATACATTTAATACTGGTAAAGTTTCAGAAGCGCAATTAGTTGAAGCGGTTAGATCACACTTTGACTTAAGACCAGCAGGCATTATTAAAATGTTAGATTTAAAACAACCAATTTATAAACAAACAGCAGCCTATGGTCACTTTGGACGTACTGATGTCCTGTTACCATGGGAAAAATTAGACAAAGTTAATGTCTTAAAAGATGCTGTACAAGCACAATAACCTCTATTCAAATTTTGATGTTTTATATCGAAATTATTGATATTTTCTATTATAATTAGCACTATTGATAGTAATAGAAGTAAGCTTGTCGATAAAGTAATTTTAAGTATAATGACTGAAAGAAATTGTCTACAGTCTGAAGGAGCGTTGTCTTAATGAATTCATTTGGACCAATTGAAATTGGTTTAATTGCAGCAATTGTAGTAGCAATCATTTGTTTAATATTATTTTTAGTTACCTTGAAAAGTAAAAATAATATCAAACAAAAAACGAAAGAAGAATACAGTCTTAAAGAAAAGCAAATGTTAGAATCACATGAAGAGGCTTTAGAAAAAGAGCGTATCGAAAATAAGAAACAAGTCACTCGACAAAAAGAAGATTTCGATGCCACAATTAGCGGTAAAAATCGTGAAATTGATGCTTTAAAACTTTTCTCTAAAAATACAAGTGAGTATGTAACGGATATGCGATTAATTGGTATTCGTGACCGATTAGTTAACGAGAAACGTATTCGACGTGAAGATATGCATATTATGGCGAATATCTTTTTACCAAGTAATGAGTTTAATGATATTCAACGCATTAGTCATTTAGTATTAACACGTACTGGTCTTTATATCATTGACTCTCAATTGTTAAAAGGGCATGTTTACAATGGTATTAGTGGTAATCAATTCCAAGAGTTACCTATGATGGAACAAGTCTTTAACACACTTGATTTAGATGCGAAATCGCCTCAAACATTGGTGTTAGATCAGAATGATGACGAATCTTCTTTATCATTTGTAAATTATTCAGATCAACTTGAAGCGATTGAAAAGTTAGCGACTGACTTGCAAACGCAATTAGGTACGAAATATACGCCAACGGCTATTATGTATTTCAATCCTAAACGTGATGGAGATGTAACGATTTCAAATTATGCACAAAGTTCAAGTGTTAAAGTATTAGTTGGTCCTGAACAATTAGATGAGTTCTTTAATAAGTTTGTGTTCCATGGACGAATTCAATTTAATGTTGAAGAGTTACAATCTATTATGGATAAGATTGAAACGTTTAATTAATATACAAACGCTAGGAAGATTAATCTTTCTAGCGTTTTTTATGTTTGAATAAATTATTTTAAATGGAATTATACTCGTTCTAAGATAGAGTTTCACTCACTTAAGTTGCTGCGCGTTCCTGGGGTGCCGTCTCTAAAGCAGTTCTTAAATAGATCATCATTTTACTTATGTTGAGACGCTTGCCTAGGGGGCTGGGTCGAGCCTCGGTCTCGACACTCATCCTGCTCCCTCAGGCGTCACACAACGTCATTCGTAGTTCATCTTT
>NZ_PPRD01000049.1 GCF_002902575.1 Staphylococcus croceilyticus
TAATAAAGAACTAGAGCTAGCCTTTTTTGGCTAGCTCTAGTTCTTTTTTTCAACTGTGTCTTTTTTGTTTAAAATATCTTTTACTTTATCTAGAATGTCTTTTTTATCTTTTGTTTTAGTAGTCATTTTATCAACTTCCTTATCAATGAAAAGATACCCCAAACTTTCAATATTTAAACTATTCTCCAATATAATTTTCAGTCCAATATGGCTGACGATTATTATTAAAATCTACGCCGACACCTAACGTAGTAAAATCGGCATTTAAAATATTCTTACGATGACCTAAAGAATTCATTAACCCTTCATGAGCATAGATACTACTCTTTTGTCCATAAGCAAGATTTTCTCCAGCTGAATCAAATGTAATGCCATCTTTATGCATACGGTCAAATGGCGAATTTCCTTTTAAATCTGTATGATCAAAGTAATTATTTTTCACCATATCATCACTATGTTTTCTAGCTGTATGGGATAGATTAGCTGAATAACTTAAGGTATTTAAACCATGTTGTTTACGTTCAGCATTTACTAAATCAAAATCTTGATATTCATAGCTTTTTTCTAAAGCAGACGAAGGTGCTCCATATTGTTGAGACAGTTGATTTTCCATTGCTTCACTGACTAATAATAAAGCAGTTACACCATTGTTGTTATGTTTATCATAAAAAACTGTGGAATACACGTGATCTTTATGAAAAACATCATATTCGTCATCTTTAACTTCGAAACGATATCTTCCTTTAACCACTTCATTTACAGGTTCACCTAAACGTTTTTCAACAACATCTTTAGGTGTATTATATTTTATTTTAGATTTAGACGTAATAATATTTTGATTACTATATAGCGCATTGACCTTATTATTTAAATAGCTCACCATAATAAAATTATTATAATTGCCATCATAATAAGTAGACCATTTTAATCCATATTCATTCGTAGTCACTCTTTTAGGTTGGCCTAATTGTTTTTCAACTTCACTTTTAGACATATTCAATTGTATATTATTAATTGCAAATTCCTGGTCTTTCGGAACTTTTAACTTATTATTTTTAAGACTAGCGTCCCCATTCATCCAATTATTGACTTTTGCTTTAACATCATTTTGTAAATGAATGAGTGGTTGGCTTTCGTTAAGTGGCACTAAGAGAATAAAGAACAACAATAATAATGAAAATAATAGAAATTTTTTAATAAGCTACACCTGCCACTTTAATTACTAACCTCTGTCGCTATCCCCATTGAAAATTGAATTTCTAACAATTACATAATCTACTGTTGTTAATGATTTTAAATCTTTACCTCCAGCATATGAAATTGAACTTTGAAGGTCTTGTTGCATTTCTGTTAATGTATCTTTTAATGAACCTTTATGTTCTACAAACATTTTTTTACCTTCAACATTTTTGTGTTCACCTTTTTGGAATTCAGAAGCACTACCAAAATATTCTTTATAACGTTTACCTTCTAATTCAACAGTTTCACCTGGAGATTCTTCGTGTGCTGCAAATAATGAACCAATCATTACCATGCTTGCGCCGAATCTAATAGATTTAGCGATATCGCCGTGTGTTCTAATACCACCATCGGCAATAATAGGTTTACGAGCAGCTTTGCTACAAATATTTAATGCAGCTAATTGCCAACCGCCTGTACCGAATCCTGTTTTAATTTTAGTAATACAAACTCTTCCTGGTCCAATACCTACTTTTGTAGCATCTGCGCCAGCATTTTCTAACTCTCTTACGCCTTCAGGAGTTCCAACGTTACCTGCAATAACAAATGATTCAGGTAAATGTTTTTTAATATGCTTAATCATATTAATAACTGAATCTGAATGGCCATGTGCAATATCGATAGTGATATATTCTGGAACTAATCCTTTTTCTGCTAAGTCTTCAACAAATTTGAATTCATTCTTTTTAACACCAACAGAAATTGATGCAAATAAACCTTTATTTTGCATTTTTTCGATAAATGGAATTCGACCCGCTTCATCAAAACGGTGCATAATGTAGAAATAATCATTTTCTGCAAACCATTGTGCAAGCTCTTCGTTCATAACTGTTTGCATATTTGCTGGTACTACAGGTAATTTAAAAGTCTTTGGTCCAAATTGAACCGTTGTGTCACATTCTGATCTACTTTCAACAATACATTTATTTGGAATTAATTGGATATCTTCATAGTCAAAAATTTTCATTTTAATTTCATAGCCCCTATATAAGTTTGTTTAACATTGAAAATCCGAACAATTTACAAAACATTTACATAAATCATTCATCATTTTCACCCTTATATACTTTACAACCTTTTATATATATTGTAAATGGACTAAAGTAGTACTTTTTAAAAAAGATTACCAACTTGATTTTTTTACACCTGGAATTTGGCCTTTATGTGCATGTTCTCTAAACGCAATACGAGACATTTCAAATTTTCTTAAAACGCCTCTAGGTCTTCCTGTTACCTTACATCTTCTAGTTAAACGCGTTGGTGAAGAGTCTCTTGGTAATTTTCTTAAAGCTTCGTAATCACCCTTAGCTTTTAATTCTTTTCTTAATTCATAATATTGATTAACTAATTTTTCTCGTTTCATTTCTTTTGCGATTTTTGATTTTTTAGCCATAAATTGATATCTCCTTCTATAAATCGTAATAATTACGTTTTATATATTAACACATCTTCTTTTATTTGCAAGTGGGAGTGGGACAGAATTCTTTTTAAATTCGTCGTTCACTCCCAGCTTGCTTTGTTTGTAGACTTTCCTTTTCGAAAGTCCCTGTGCTGGGGCCCCAATCCCCAGCTTGCTTTGCTTGTAGAATTTCTTATCGAAAGTTCCTGTACTGGGGCCCCGATCCCCAGCTTGCTTTGCTTGTAGAATTTCTTAGTGAAATTCTCTGTGCTGGGGCCCCACTAGAACTGAGAAAAGCTTGATATAAGCACCTTCTCAGTTCAGGCAGCTACTGCGAATTTGCAAAATAGCACCATTATATTATTTATGTCCCAGCCTCTAATAAGATTTTTGATATATTAAGATAAAAAAAAAAACTGCTGACAAAATTCTTTAACTTTGTCAGCAGCCTTCGCTTTTGAATATTATCTTAAAATGTCGTATTTAAAAGATAAGTGATTATTTAGTTTCACGATGTAGCGTGTGTTTGTTTAATCTTGGGCAATATTTCATCATTTCAATACGCTCAGGATTATTACGTTTGTTTTTAGTCGTAATATAGTTACGATCGTCACATTCAGTGCAAGCTAATGTTACATTAACGCGCATAATTAACATCCTTTCTTATACAACTAGGAATTCTTACGATTTAAAATTTTACCATAAGATACACTTATGCGCAATTAATATTTTTTATCTATTTAAAGTTTTCGTATGTTTCATCTTCTGTAGTTTCTAAATCGATATCATTAATATCAATTTCTAATGCTTTTGCTACCCCTTTACCATATTCTGGGTCAGCTTTATAACAATGGCGAATATGTCTACGTTTTACATCTTCAGATACACCATCCATTGCATTTGCTGTATTCTTGAAGATTCTTTCTTTTGCATCATCTGTTTGTAAACGGAATAATTTACCTGGTTGTTCGAAGTAATTGTCATCATCTTGGCGTTGATTGTATTCATAACCATCGCCATCTACAGGGAATGGTGGTTTTTTATATTCTGATTGTGAATCATAAACGCCTTGATTATTTGGATAATAATGAGGGCCGCCACCTTGATTTCCATCAAGGAATCTCATTTGACCATCACGACTAAATGGACATAGATTTTCTACGCCTACACCTTTAGGTTGGTTTACTGGGATTTGCCAGTGGTTGACACCTAATCTATAACGTTGTGCATCACCATATGAAAATAGACGACCTTGTAACATTTTATCTGGTGAGAAATCTAAACCAGGAACAATATTAGTAGGCGCAAATGCAGCTTGTTCAACTTCCATGAAATAATTTTCAGGGTTGCGGTTTAACTCAAATTCCCCTACTTCAATTAAAGGATACTCATCTTTATACCAAACTTTAGTCAAATCAAATGGATTATCTGGATGATTTTTAGCTTGTTCTTCAGTCATCACTTGAATATACATCTTCCATTTAGGATAATCTCCACGTTCAATCGCATTAAATAAGTCGCGTTGAGAAGAGTCTCTGTCGCCACCTACAATTTCAGCCGCTTCTTCGTCTGTATAATTTTCAATACCTTGTTGTGTTCTAAAATGATATTTAACCCACACACGTTCACCTTTGTCATTGTACATTGAATATGTATGTGAACCAAAGCCATGCATATTACGGAAACCTTTAGGCATACCACGGTCAGACATTAAAATAGTAACTTGGTGCAATGATTCTGGAACACCTGTCCAAAAATCCCAGTTATTTTGAGGACTTCTCATATTAGTACGTGGGTCACGTTTAACAGCACGGTTTAAACTAATGAATAATTTTGGGTCTCTGAAAAAGAATACAGGTGTGTTGTTTCCAACTAAATCCCAGTTACCATCTTCTGTATAGAATTTTAAAGCAAAACCACGAATATCTCTTTCTAAGTCAGCTGCGCCACGTTCACCTGAAACTGTTGAAAAACGTGCAAACATTTCAGTTTGTTTGCCAACTTCTGAGAATATCTTCGCACTTGTATATTGTGTAATATCATTAGTTACTGTAAATGTGCCAAAAGCACCTGAACCTTTCGCATGCATACGACGTTCAGGAATAACTTCACGATCAAAGTGTGACATTTGTTCTAAATAATATATATCTTGCATTAATAACGGACCACGCGGACCTGCTGTCATGCTATTTTCTCTATCTGAAACAGGATGTCCGAATAAACCAGTCAATTTTTTATTTTCTTTAGACATTATAAATCTCCTCTCATTACTTTGTAATAATTATAATCTAGTAACTACTATAATTAAACCCATTTTCCTTATGAATAAAACACTGTTCACTATTTCTATAAAAATCAGAAAATTAAAAATTTTTAGAATGAATTGTTCAAAAGTTATTGAATACTTAAGCTAAAAGCATTAAAATGATGTGTATATTTAATTTTTGTATAGGAGACAACTTATGGAAGATAACAATATGAAACGTGGTCTTAGTTCAAGACACATATCCATGATTGCAATTGGCGGGGCAATCGGTACAGGTCTCTTTGTAGCTACTGGTAATGTTGTAGCTCAAGCTGGTCCTGGAGGCGCTATTTTAGCTTATTTATTAATCGGCGTCATGCTTTATTTTTTAATGTCATCAATTGGAGAACTTGCTACTTTTTATCCTGTATCAGGTTCCTTTAGTTCATATGCTACCCGCTTCGTAGACCCTTCTCTAGGTTTCACGATGGGCTGGCTATATTATATAATGTGGTCTTTAGTTTCAAGCGTAGACGTCATGGTCGCATCAAATGTTTTATTTTATTGGGATGTTTTTAAATTCTTTAGTCCGCTCACTTGGAGTTTAATTTTCATTACTATAATATTCCTGTTAAACATTTTTACGGTTAAAGCATTCGGTGAAACTGAGTTTTGGCTTTCATTAATCAAAGTTATTACAATTATAGTATTTATCATTGTTGGTTTCTTAATGATTGTCGGTATTCTAGGTGGCCACACTTATGGCTTTGAAAATTATACTAAAGGGCAAGCACCGTTTGTTGGAGGCTTTTCAGGCTTTTTAGGCGTATTACTTGTGGCTGGTTTCTCAGTGGGCGGTACAGAAGTTGTCGCTGTAACGGCTGGGGAATCAGATAATCCTGAAAAAACAATGCCTAAAGCGGTTAAACAAGTATTTTGGAGAATTTTATTATTTTACGTGTTATCTATCGCTGTTATAGCAGCTATCATTCCTTATACAGATCCACTTTTATTAAATGAACATGAATCTGTATCTCAAAGTCCATTTACAATTGTATTTGATAGAATTGGTATTGCTTTCGCTGCTTCAGTTATTAATGCAGTTATTTTAACTTCATTATTATCAGCGACAAATTCTGGAATGTATACTACAAGTAGAATGCTATTCTCTTTAAGTGATGAAAAACAAGCACCTAAATTTTTAAGTAAATTAAATAAAAACACTAAACTTCCTTTACGTGCATTAGTTACGACATACATTTTAATTGTAGCAATCATTATTATTGCTAACTTCTATTCTAATGCAGTATTCAGTTTATTAAATATTATTGGATCATTGGTAATCATCGTATGGGCAGCGAGCTCATGGGCCCAAGTTCGTTTACGTAGAGCGATAAAACGTCAAGGTAAAGATATTAATACATTACTACCTTATAAATCACCTTTATACCCTCTAGGTCCAATCTTAGTATTTGCAACACTTATTTTCCTATATTTTGGTAATTCAATTGGGGATTTATTCAATGGTAATATAGGTAAGTTCATCGTTAATATTTTGCCTTTAATTGTTTTAGCATTAATTTTCTTAGTGCATAAAGTAATTAGAAAAACAAAATATGTTAAATTAGATGAAATGGATATTACACCTCATCATTATCATAATAATTAATATTTAGAATTTAAAATTTTATATTAATATAAGCGAACAGTTGAGAGAATATCGGATATGAAAATACATATCCCTTTCTCTCAACTGTTCGTTTTTATAGAAACGTATAATGCGTATTTTCACAGTCTAATTTATTCTGTATAATTAATCTAAAGATATCGATTTAGAGGTGAGAAAGATGGTTGGTCAAACAAATTTATTTGACGATGTCATTAAAAGTGAAGAGCGTTTTGTAATCATAGTCCAATCTCTCGAAGAGAAAAATGGTCAACTACTTAAACGTACTTTACGAGAGTACCCAAGTCTTAAACACGACCAAATGGAGAATTTATTTATTCATTTAAAAGATGTGTTTAGTAACGAACCATTTAACGATAATCAATCAGCATACACTATTACTGTTTATACCAATTTAGATTATGCAGCGGACCAAGTTTACGCTTATGTCAAACGCTATCGTGGTAAACATGATTGGACCCATACCGCTAAATAGTTTTAAAAAAGTAAAAAAGCATGAGTACTTTTTTAACGTTTTACTAAAGTGAATTTTAGTAAATATAACGTAAATGAAAGTTACTCATGCTTTTTATTGTTTATAAAATTTCTTTTAAAGCGGCTGGTATACCATTAGAATCGTTATCTAATGTTACTTTATCCGCAACTTCTTTTAATTCTTCAGTAGCATTTCCCATAGCTACAGAATAACCTGCTACTTCAAACATAGACTGGTCATTTAAACTATCGCCAAAGCATACTACTTCTTTTAAAGGAATATCTAACTTTTCACATAACGCTTTAATGGCATTACCTTTAGACACGCCTTTAGCCATAAATTCTAAGAAAAATGGTTTACTTGTAGTGACATCAATGTTGGAATTAAATGAACCATGTAAAGCATCTCTTACATTTGTAATATTCTCTACATAATCTACACCCATTACCTTAGGTACATCTTCATGGATATACTCTTTGATATCGTCCACTCTTTTCATCGGTAAACCCGTAAGTTGAGATTCAATGTCTCTATATTCGTGATCACCATCATGAATGATATGACCATCTTGATAAGTTAGCACTAAAAAGTTCTTTTCTCTACAGAAGTCTGCAATTTCGTCAAAGTCCTCTTTTGAGACGCTTTTACTGACTTCAACTTCCTCAGTGGCTACTTTGATTGTTTTTCCACCATTATAACTAATGATATAACTATCATATTTATCTAAATGTAACTCTTTAGCTACTGGCAACATGCCCTCAGTTGGTCGCCCAGAAGCAAGAATAACTTTGTAGCCTTGATTTTGAAGCTCTATCAAATATTCTTTTGTTTCAGGACTTACTTTATTATCACTATTAATTAAAGTGTCGTCCATATCCATTACTATCACTTTGAAATTACTCATATCTTTATGGTGCTCCTTTCAAAAATCACTTGCTATCATTTTACAATAAATTTAAGAAGGATACACAATTTCTTCAACTACACCTACTTGATTAATTGTAGCTAATTCAGAATGACAATGTGTAATTTGATGTCTTAACGCCCTTACTAGCTCGCCACTTTTTTCTTTACGACTTAACGTTAAGATAGTAGGACCTGCACCACTAATCACTGTAGCATAGGCATCATATTTGTTAGCTAATGCTTTTACCTTTTCAAATTCTGGAATTAAATGTTGACGATATGGCTCATGAAAACCATCTTGTGTCATCATTTTCCCAGCAAGTTCATAATTATGTTGGATTAAAGCACAAATCATAGTATTACTAACCGCACTATTTTGAATTGCCTTCTTATGTGAAAAATTATCCGGCAAAACATTTCGAGAATCTTCAGTTTTTAACTCATATGGAGGAATAGTTAAAATAACATCCACATCAGGTACATCAATATGCGCTACATTTGTTTCTTTAGTATCTGGATTATAATATCCTGCTAATAGTCCTCCATATATTGTTGGCGCTACGTTATCAGGATGTCCCTCAAATTCGGTTGCTAATTGTAGTAGTTCATATTTAGAAAGTTGTATATTACCAAAATAATTAGCTATATATAAAGCTCCAACTAATGCTGATGCTGAAGATCCTAACCCTCTTGCTAATGGAATATCACTTCTCATTTCAACCTTTAATGTTGGTAACTCGATATTATATTTAGTAGCGACTTGTTGGGCGACTTGATATATATAATTGTCCTTATTATTAGGAAGACTATTTAGTTCTGGACTTAAATACTCAAATTCCCACTCGTCCCCTTCAATTCTATGAACATATAAATTCAAATATTTGTCGATAGCCATTCCAATCGAATCAAATCCTACTCCCAAATTAGCAGTTGATGCTGGAATTTTAAGGTGCAAATATTTATTCATTTATAATGCTCCTTTGATGTAATCAATGATACTTGCTTTATCATTCGGAAGCGGTTGAATAGGATTATCTAAAATAGAAATAGCTGTGTCAGGGTCTTTTAAACCATTACCAGTTAAAATAGCTACAACTTTTTTACCTTTTGGTAACTTACCTGCACGATGTAATTTAATAAGACCAGCAATAGAAGCATTACTTGCAGGTTCACTAAATACGCCTTCTTTTGAAGTCATTAATTGGTAAGCTTCTAAAATTTCTTCATCTGTTACGCTATCAATTAAACCGTTTGATTCTTCTAAGGCTTTTGTTGCTTTACTCCAGCTAGCAGGATTACCGATACGAATAGCTGTTGCAATTGTTTCAGGATTTTTAATTACTTTATTTTGCACAATTGGAGATGCACCTTCTGCTTGGAAACCAAATAATTGTGGTAATTGACTACCTTTTTTCTCATGATATTCTTTAAATCCTTTCCAATATGCAGTAATATTTCCAGCATTTCCTACTGGGATTGCTAAAACATCTGGTGCTTGTTCTAATTGTTCAACAATTTCAAATGCACCTGTTTTTTGACCTTCGATACGATATGGGTTTACTGAATTAACTAATTCAATTTCATCATCATTTGCCGCTATTTCTTTAACGATTTCTAGAGCTTCATCGAAATTACCTTCAATAGAAACGATTTCAGCACCATACATTACAGCTTGAGATAACTTTCCTAATGCTATTTTACCTTCAGGAATAACTACTATTGCTTTTAAACCTGCTCTAGCGGCATATGCTGCTGCAGAAGCTGATGTATTACCAGTTGAAGCACAAATAACTACTTTTTTACCTTGTTCTTTTGCTTTAGTGACAGCCATTACCATACCACGGTCTTTAAAAGAACCTGTGGGATTAGCACCCTCAAATTTCACATATAAGTCAATATTTAACATTGCTGATAAATTTTCACAATGGATAAGTGGTGTATGACCTTCATTAAGTGTTAAATGAGGTGTGTCTTCATTCACAGGTAAATATTCTTTAAATTCTTCTACTAATCCTTGCCATCTTTTCATAATTATTAAACTCCTTCAACTGGATAAATTTTTTCAACATTCAATCCTGCTTTACTTAGTTCTTCTTCTGGAGATGCGTCTAATCCAATAATAACTACACCATAAGATGTTTCATCTCTTGTGTCTATTTGGAGTGATTTATGGAAAGGTAATATTGCTTTTAGTTCATCTTCAAATTTTTCAATTGATTTGTCACTATGAATAACAACATAATAATTTAGCTTTTCCTTAATAGAAACTGATTCATCATTATCCATTAATTCACGTGTTTCATCCGTCTTCAATTCAAAGTGTGGAGGAAGCGTATGTAGGTTAGATTCGAAGAATAATGCTACATTTAATAAGTCACTGACTACCGCACTACCTGTAGCTAAACTACCTGCGCCCTTACCGTAGAACATCGTATCTCCTACAGCATCACCAATAACATAAATAGCATTATACTCATTTTCTACTGCAGCTAATTGGTGAGATTTATGTATTAACGTTGGTTCTACAGATGCTGAAACTTTACTGTTATAATATGTTCCTTTACCAATCAATTTAATCTTATAGCCTAGTTTATCTGCTACATTGATATCACTTAATGTAGTGTTACTAATCCCTCTAACTTTTACATCATTTAATTTAATAACTTGGTTAAATGATAAATAAGAAGTAATTACAACTTTACGTGCTGCATCAATACCTTCAACATCGTCAGTAGGATCCGCTTCTGCATACCCTAATCGTTTTGCTTCATCTAGTGCTTCTTCAAAAGATGATTGTTCACGCGTCATTTTAGAAAGAATAAAATTAGAAGTACCATTTAAAATTCCCATAAATTTAGAAATATTATTGGCATTTAATCCATTATTAATTGCGTTAACGATTGGAATACCGCCTGCGACACTTGCTTCAAACTTTAATGCTACCCCTTGTTTTTCAGCTAAGTCTTCCAAAAGTTTTAAATGTACGGCTAGCAAATCTTTATTCGCTGTAATAACATGCTTACCGCGTTTAAGCGAATCTCTAAGCCAATCAACTGTAGGTTCAATTCCTCCCATTACTTCAATAACGATATCAATCGAATCATCATTTAAGATTTCATCTACATCTTCAGTTAAATGATATTGACTAATATTGATAGGTCTTTTTTTAGACTTATTACGAACTAAAATATGCTTAATAACAATATCTTTATTGAGCGTATCTTTAATTTGTTGTCTATTCTCTTCTATGATTTTTACTACACCTGACCCAACTGTTCCTAGACCAAGTAAAGCAACGTTCAATTCTTTCATATAAATATCTTCCCCCATTTGTATTACTGAGAAATACAATTGTTTTCTTGAAATATACTTTATTATAGTATACTATTAAATCATATTAAATCGATAGGACTTTTTTAGCGTAAAAAGTGAATATATAGATATATATTACCATGCGGTATCAGAAAATTAAATAGAATTTTCTGATTTTTTAGAAAGGTTGATACAATTTATGAAAGTAGCTAAATTCGGCGGTAGTTCTGTTTCAAATGCAACTCAAATTAAAAAAGTCCTTAAAATCGTAAACGACGATGACGAACGTAAAATCATTATTGTTTCTGCTCCTGGTAAAAGACACAAAGATGATATAAAAACAACTGATCTTTTAATACGTTTATATGAAAAGGTACTCAATGGTTTAGATTATCAAGATAAGAAAAAGGAAATTATCCAGCGCTATGCAGATATTTTAGAAGAATTAGAAATGGATATGATATTACTAACTACAATTGATGAAACACTTGAACACATTATTAAAACATTAAAAGATGAACCTCCACGTTTATATGATGCTTTATTATCATGCGGTGAGAATTTTAATGCACAACTTATCGCAAGTTATAATGATTCTCAAGGTGTTAAAACAACCTACCTTTCTCCTAAAGATGCTGGTATTTTAGTCACTGATTTCCCTCAACAAGCGCAAATTTTAGAAGAAGCTTACGATCAAATTTATAAACTGAGAGACATTGAAGGGAAGATTATTATTCCTGGTTTCTTTGGAGTATCTAAGCATAATTATGTCGTGACGTTCCCTCGCGGAGGATCAGATATCACTGGTGCAATTATTGCTAGAGGAGTAAGAGCATCTCTTTATGAAAACTTCACTGACGTATCAGGTATTTTCAAAGCAAATCCAAATGTTATAACAAATCCAGAACTTATCAATGAAATTACATATAGAGAAATGCGTGAATTATCTTATGCAGGCTTTGGCGTATTCCATGATGAAGCACTACAACCTTTATATAAGCATAGAATTCCTGTAGTCATTAAAAATACTAATCGTCCACAAGATAAAGGGACATTTATTAAACACGATCGTGACATAAATGATAAAGAGGTTATTATTGGTATAAGTTGTGATAAAGACTTTACAGTAATTAACGTAAAAAAATATTTGATGAATAGACAAGTTGGGTTTACTCTTAAAATATTAGAAATTCTTGAAGATTACAATATTTCTTTTGACCATATGCCATCTGGAATCGATAGTATCAGTATTATTATGCGTACACACCAAATTAAAGGAAAAGAACAAGAAGTTTTAAATGCTATACGAAGAAATTGCGAAGTTGATGAATTAAGTATCGAACATGACTTGGCTATCTTAATGGTTGTAGGCGAAGGAATGAATAAAACTGTAGGTACCGCCCATCAAATTACGCATGCATTAGCAGAATCTAATATTAACTTAAAAATGATCAACCAAGGTGCTTCAGAAATTTCAATGATGTTTGGAATTTCGGTTGAAGACGCTGATAAAGCAGTGTTATCAACTTATGAATATTGCTATCATGGTGTTTGTTTAAAAAACTTATGTGCTAAAAAGTAATAAAAAGCAACTGATATGGGAAGAAGACAACATCAATTGTCTCAACCTTATCAGTTGCTTTTTTTCTTTCTAAAATTTTCTGAGAAGCTTAGCTTTGTGTTAAAGCCTCTTTGATTCTTTGCTCTCCCACAACCATTTTTAATATAACAAATTGATAGTAACTTAACGCTTCAAGTACCCTTTTATAATTGGGCAATTGATGATAATTTTGGTTATCCATCAAATCATACATAAGCACGATTTCTGGCTTTATATAATCGACATTCCAAGTGAGCGAATGGAAATATATACTATTTTTAGGTATGCGGATATTATCATCTAATCTAAATATCCACTCTTCGTTTACAACATCATAAATAAAGATATTCAGAACTACTTTGTTATTAATTGTGACATCTATATGTGCTACTTCCGGCACATTTAATTTATCTTTATCCATCTTCTCATTATTTTTATTATAATAATTATATGTGTAAGCTGAAGGAATTACTCTTAACACTTCGACTAAATATTTTCTTTCAACACATATATCAACTTTCGAAGGTAGCTTAAAGTTATCATTTAAAAATAACTGCATAGCGACTTCCCCATGAAATTTAAAAGATTTTCGACATTTAGATTTAAGAATGTCTACTAATTTTTCTACATATTCTTGATGTTCATTCTCCATTCAACTACCTCCTAAGGAAACGCTTTCATAGTGATTATTATATCTTTCTTGTACAATATTTTCAAACTTCTGTTTATGAAAATTATGTAAATATTTGACTCATAAATTGATGATTTCGACATTTTAAATTCAATTAAAATTTAATTAACAATTAACTATTATAAAATATTTCTTTAAAAT
>NZ_PPRD01000050.1 GCF_002902575.1 Staphylococcus croceilyticus
ATATTAAGTTAAGGTTAGTAAAATAATTTCTTAATAAATAGAAAATATTATATTAATTGTTAAGTTTATGTAAATTTAATATGTGGTATGTTATTTTTATTTAAACTTCAGTTATAATGTAGTTGAATGTTATTTCTAATCAGGGAGGCACATTATGTCACAAAAAGTATTAGTGGTGGATGATGAACAATCCATTGTAACTTTACTAAAATATAATCTTGAAACAGCCGGTTACATCGTAGAAGTTGCTTACGATGGGGAAGAGGCACTTGAAAAAGTAAATGAAGTTCAACCTGAACTGATCGTTTTAGATGTAATGTTACCGAAAAAAGATGGAATTGAAGTTTGTAAGACGATTCGTTCTGACAAAAACTTAGTTCCCATTTTAATGTTAACAGCTAAAGATGACGAATTTGATCGTGTATTGGGGTTAGAATTAGGCGCAGATGACTA
This sequence comes from Staphylococcus croceilyticus, assembly GCF_002902575.1. GTDB lineage: Bacteria > Bacillota > Bacilli > Staphylococcales > Staphylococcaceae > Staphylococcus > Staphylococcus croceilyticus. Next base: position 454 of record NZ_PPRD01000050.1, read on the forward strand.
TATGACTAAACCTTTTTCACCTAGAGAAGTGGTAGCAAGAGTTAAAGCTATCCTTAGAAGATCGAAATTTGCTAGTGAAGTAGAAAAAGATGATGTGGATGAAGAAGATATAGTAATTGAAAATATCAGAATTAGACCTGAATTCTTTGAAGTTTATAAAGATGAGGAATTATTAGAATTAACACCTAAAGAATTTGAATTACTTTTATACTTAATTGAAAGACAGGGACGAGTAATTACAAGAGAACATATGCTTAATTCAGTTTGGAATTACGAATTTGCTGGAGATTCAAGAATAGTTGATGTACATATAAGTCATTTAAGAGATAAATTAGAAGAAAATCCTAAGCAACCTAAATTAATTAAAACTGTACGTGGTTTAGGTTATAAGTTAGAAAGACCTAAAGGTTAATGTTAAAGTTTCATCATAGATTACTTCTTTTATTAAGTACAATCACGATTATCAGTTTTATAGGTTTAGGAGCAGTTATTCATCATACGATTTATCAAATATTATCTACTACGCAAAGTGCTGAATTAAACCATATTTCTGAAAATTTTATTAAATTAAATAATCAAAAAAACAATAAAGAAATTACCAATATTGCAGCTGACCAACATTTAACAGTGTATATATATAAAGATGGTAAAATTATTTATAAATTAGGCAATCATCATAAATTAAATAAAAATATTGATAATGCTGCTAATCCATCCGAAATTATGTATCACAATGAAAATGGAAAATTAAGATATACGTTTAAACATACTATTAATGATAAAACGATATACATAAGCGGTTTAAATAATGAAATTATTGAATTACAAAAAAGTATGTGGAAATATTTATCACTCATTGGCATTATTGTATTATTAGCGGTTTATTTAGCGGTAAGAAGTATTAATAGAACATATATTAGACCAATTAATGAAGTCACATATGCAACTTCACTTATTGCGGATGGTTATTATCATGTTCGTGTACCAGAAAGTAATGTCAAAGAAACGAGAGCGCTTTTTGTCACTACAAATGATTTAGCAAGACGACTTCAAAAGCTTAATAATAAGCAAAAAATGCAGTCTAATCGGTTAAAAACGACACTTGAGAATATTCCAAGTTCGGTATTAATGATTGATAAACACGGAGAAATCGTTGTAGCTAATCATGCATATTATGAAGTGTTTAAACCCGGTAAAAAAGCTGAGAGTAAAGATTACACCTCATATTTAGATGAAAAAATACAACATTTAATACTCGAAGCTTTTAGAACTGAGCAATCACTTTATGATCAGATTCAGTTATATATTAATGATGTACATGAAAAATATTTTGACGTTTCTTGTATACCAATCCTTAGTAAATCTAAAAAACGTCTACAAGGTTTAGTAGTAGTTATGCATGATATTACAAATTTAAAGAAACTTGAAAATCTAAGACGAGAATTTGTAGCAAATGTTTCTCATGAATTGAAAACACCAATCACGTCAATTAAAGGTTTTGCTGAGACATTAATTGAAGGCGCTAAAAATGATGAACAATCACTTGAAATGTTTTTAAACATTATTTTAAAAGAGTCAAATCGTATTGAATCATTAGTGATGGATTTACTAGATTTATCACACATTGAACAGCAAACAGAACTTGAAACAACCTATGTTAATCTTTCAGAATTAGCTTGTAATACAATTGATAATTTGCAAAATCAGGCTAGATATAAAAACATTACTATTCTTTCAGAAATTGAAAAAGATGTGATTATTGAAGCTCATGAAAATAAATTAGCGCAAGTGATTACCAATTTATTGTCTAATGCGATTAATTATTCTTTTGAAGATAATAAAGTTATTGTGAGAGTGTATCGAGAAGATGTTAAAGTTAATTTGGAAATTCAAGACTTTGGTATTGGTATTGATAAAGATGAACAAAAACATATTTTCGAAAGATTTTACCGCGTAGATAAAGCGAGAAGTCGTGATTCAGGAGGAACAGGGTTAGGACTATCTATTACTAAGCACATTGTAGAAGCACATCATGGCACGATTAATGTCGAAAGTCAACCTGGCAAAGGTTCATTATTTAGAGTGTCATTTATAGATGAAAAACAATAAAATATTAAGTTACCTGTTTATTTGTTTAGCGCAAATAAACAGGTTTTTTAATGTTTAGATTTACTATAAAATCATTCATTCGTGATGATACTGGGAATATGCTAAAATATAATTAAATTTGTTCTGGAGGTTTGCACTTTGAATAAATTAATCTTAATAGATGGTAATAGTTTAAGTTTTAGAGCTTTCTATGCATTGCCACTGCTATCTAATAAAGCAGGTATTCATACTAATGCAATCTATGGATTTGCAATGTTGCTAGAAAAAATTATTAGAGAAGAACAACCGAACCACTTTTTGGTAGCATTTGATGCAGGAAAAACAACATTCCGTCACTCTAAGTATAGTGAGTATAAAGGTGGCAGACAAAGTACACCACCTGAATTAAGTGAACAGTTTCCATATATTCGTCAATTACTTGATGCTTATCACATTAAACATTATGAGTTAGAAAACTATGAAGCCGATGACATCATTGGCACATTAAGTAAAGAGGCTGATAAGCAAGGTTTTGAAACAATTATAGTAACTGGCGACCGAGATTTAACGCAATTAGCAACCGATAATGTCACTATTTATTATACGAAAAAAGGTGTTACTGACGTCGATCATTATACTCCAGAATTTATTGCCGAAAAATATGACGGGTTAACGCCACATCAAATTATTGATATGAAAGGGTTAATGGGAGACACGTCAGATAATATTCCAGGTGTTGCTGGGGTAGGCGAAAAAACTGCGATTAAACTCTTAAAACAATTTGAAACTGTCGAAGGTGTTTATGACAATATTGATTCAGTTTCAGGTAAAAAACTGAAAGAGAAACTTGAAAATAGTCATGATGACGCATTAATGAGTAAAGACTTAGCGACAATTAATTGTGACAGTCCTATTGAAGTGAATTTAAAAGATACACAACTTAAGGATCAAGAAGATAATAAGGATAAAATTGAGTTATTTAAAAAGTTAGAGTTCAAGCAATTACTTGCCGATATAGATAGCGATGTTCCTGAAACTGAAGATAATTCAGATAAAACATTTGAAATTCAGCCTACTTTTGACCATGTAGATTTAGAACATCTTGATGAAGCGGTGATACATTTCGAAATAGACGGTTCAAATTATTTAAAAGACCAGATATTAAAATTTGGGTTCTATACAGGAGAACAGCATATTGTTATCAATGCTGAAAGTATTAAAGACTATCCCGCATTAATTAAATGGCTTGAAGATGAGAACACAAGTAAAAGTGTTTACGATGCTAAGAAAACGTATGTTGCAGCTCATAGATTAGATATAGATATTAAAAATATTAAATTCGATGTGATGTTAGCAAGTTACATTATTGATCCTTCGAGAACAATTGATGATGTTCGTTCTGTTGTAACGCATTATCATCAAAATTATGTCAAAGATGATATTTCTATATATGGTAAAGGTAAAAAACGTAGTATTCCTGATGATGAAGTTTTAAACACGCACATTGCTTCAATTACCGAAGCCATTCATGAGTCACAACCTTTAATGTTTAAAGAATTAGAAGCACATAATCAAATAGAATTATTACAAAACTTAGAACTTCCACTTGCCCGCATTTTGGGAGGAATGGAAGAAACTGGTATCTATACAGATGTAAATGACCTACAACAAATGCAACATGAAATTCAAGAAAAATTGGATACACTTATTAGTAATATTCATGAAGCAGCTGGAGAAGAATTTAATATTAATTCACCTAAGCAACTTGGTGTTGTATTATTTGAAACGCTTAAACTGCCGGTTATTAAAAAAACAAAGACAGGTTATTCTACAGCAGTAGATGTATTAGAACAACTTCAAGGCGAACATCCAATCATTGATTATATTTTAGAATATCGCCAGTTATCTAAATTACAATCAACTTATGTTGAAGGATTACAAAAAGTAATTAGCGATGATAAACGCATCCATACGCGATTCAATCAAACATTGGCACAAACTGGACGATTGTCTTCAGTAGATCCTAACTTACAGAATATACCTATTAGACTTGAAGAAGGGCGTAAAATTCGTCGTGCGTTTAAACCAAATTCAGATGACAGTGTTATACTTTCAGCTGACTACTCTCAAATTGAGTTACGTGTATTAGCGCATATTACACAAGATGAAAGTATGAAAGAAGCATTTATACATGGACGAGATATCCATACCGCGACAGCGATGAAAGTATTCGGTGTTGAAGCGGATGGCGTAGATGATTTAATGCGTCGACAAGCGAAGGCTGTTAACTTCGGCATTGTATACGGAATTAGTGACTATGGATTAAGTCAAAGTTTAGGAATAACTCGTAAAAAAGCGAAAGCATTTATTGATGATTATTTAGCTAGTTTCCCAGGTGTAAAACAATATATGTCAGATATTGTAAAAGATGCGAAAGCAAATGGTTACGTAGAAACGTTATTACATCGTCGTAGATATATACCAGATATTACGAGTCGTAATTTCAATTTAAGAGGCTTTGCTGAGAGAACTGCGATGAATACGCCTATCCAGGGAAGCGCAGCCGATATTATTAAATTAGCAATGGTAGAATTTGATAGACAAGTTAGAGACACTTCATATCGTGCTAAGTTATTACTTCAAGTTCACGATGAATTGATATTTGAAGTTCCTAAAGATGAAATTGAAGATTTTAGTGCGTTTGTGGAAGATATAATGGAACATGCACTAGATTTAGATGTACCTTTAAAAGTAGACTCAAACTATGGCTCTACTTGGTATGATGCGAAATAGAGAAAGGAAATCGAAATGCCAGAATTACCAGAAGTTGAACATGTTAAAAGAGGAATAGAACCTTATATTAAAAATGCTACTATCAATAGTGTAACCTTTTCAAAAAAGGTTATTGAAGGTAAACGTCAAGGTAAAGAAACCATTATTAAAGGTATCAATTTAGATGGTTTCCGTTTAAATAGTGAAGGTTACACTTTTAAAAATATTGAACGACGTAGTAAATATATTGTATTTAATATCGAGAAAAATAATAAAGAACGTATTTTATTAAGCCATTTAGGTATGGCAGGCGGGTTTTTCATCGTCAGCCAATTATCTGAAATTACCACACCTAATTATAGAAAGCATTGGCACGTTATTTTTCATTTAGATAACGGTAAAAAACTTGTCTACTCGGATATACGTCGATTTGGAGAAATTCGTAATTTAGCTTCTTTTAATGATTATCCTTCATTCTTAGAAATAGCACCGGAACCATTTGAAGAAGAAGCGTTTGCACATTTTAAAGCTTATTTAAATCAAAAGAAAGTGCAGAATAAACCAATTAAACAGATGCTGTTAGACCATAAGATTGTTGCGGGTTGTGGCAATATTTATGCATGCGAAGCATTGTTTAGAGCAGGCATTCATCCTTCTCGAAAAGTTAAAGATACATCTGAACAAGAACGAAAAATGCTCTTTTATTATGTTCAAGAAGTTTTAAAAGAGGGTATTAACAATGGAGGTACTAGCATTTCAGATTACCGTCATGCAGATGGCAAAACTGGAGAAATGCAACTTCATTTAAATGTATATAAACAAAATAAATGTAAAGTATGTGGGCATGACATAGAACAAAAAGTAGTTGCAACGAGAAATAGTCATTTTTGCCCACAGTGTCAGAAATAGAAATGAGTGGTGATAATTATGCCTAAAGTGATTGGATTAACAGGTGGTATAGCAACAGGTAAGTCTACAGTTTCTGAACTTTTAAGTGTATATGGCTTCAAAATTGTAGATGCGGATATAGCAGCGCGTAAAGCTGTCGCTAAAGGTTCAAAAGGCCTAGAACAAGTAAAAGCGCAATTTGGCGAGGAAGCGATTACTGAAGAAGGTGAAATGGATCGTAAGTATATGGGTGAACTCGTGTTCAATCATCCTGAAAAGCGCCTTGAATTGAATAAAATCGTGCATCCAATTGTAAGGGAAATTATGGAAGAAGAAAAACGTGAATATTTACAACAAGGTCATAACGTTATCATGGATATTCCGCTTCTTTTTGAAAATGACTTACAAGATACTGTAGATGAAGTTTGGTTAGTATATACTTCAGAAAGTGTACAAATCGAGCGTTTAATGGAGCGCAATAATTTGACTGCTGAAGATGCCAAAGCAAGAGTATATAGTCAAATTTCAATTGATAAAAAAAGTAGAATGGCAGATCATGTCATTGATAACCTTGGAGACAAACTTGAATTAAAGCAAAACCTTGAACGTTTATTAACAGAACAAGGGTTTTTAAATAAAGAATAATTTTAAATATTAAATCTTAGCGAAAGAGAACTCATAAACAATGTTTTTTCGCTAAGATTTTTTTAATAACTAAAACTTATTAAAGTTATATAAAAATAAAATCTTTAAATTAGTGGAAAACGCTTTCAAATTTTGATAATTATGTTACACTAATTTTATAAAGTATAACATATAAACAAACAATCAAGGGGTGCTTTAAATGTCAACAAATATAGCAATTAATGGTATGGGTAGAATCGGTAGAATGGTATTAAGAATTGCCTTACATAACGATAACTTAAACGTAGTAGCAATCAATGCTAGCTATCCACCAGAAACAATTGCACATCTAATTAATTATGATACAACTCACGGTAGATATGATAAAAAAGTAGAGCCAATTGAAAATGGTATCCGTGTAGATGGTCATGATATTAAATTAGTTTCAGATCGTAATCCAGAAAACTTACCTTGGAAAGATTTAGATATTGATATCGTCATTGAAGCTACAGGTAAATTCAATCATGGAGACAAAGCAATCGCTCATATTAAAGCGGGTGCTAAAAAAGTATTATTAACTGGCCCATCAAAAGGTGGCCACGTTCAAATGATTGTTAAAGGGGTAAATGACGATAAATTAGATGTTCAAGAATATGACATTTTCAGTAATGCTTCTTGTACAACAAACTGTATTGGTCCAGTAGCTAAAGTATTAAATGATAAATTTGGTATTGTGAATGGTTTAATGACAACAGTTCACGCAATTACTAACGACCAAAATAATATTGATAACCCACACAAAGACTTACGTCGTGCGCGTTCATGTAATGAAAGTATTATTCCAACTTCTACTGGTGCAGCAAAAGCATTAAAAGAAGTTTTACCTGAAGTAGAAGGTAAATTACATGGTCTTGCATTACGTGTTCCAACTAAAAACGTTTCTTTAGTTGACTTAGTAGTTGATTTAGAACAAAACGTTACAGCGGAAGAAGTTAATGATGCATTCCGCAATGCTGGTTTAGAGGGGATCTTAGACGTGGAAGATGCGCCATTAGTATCTGTTGATTTTAATACTAACCCTAACTCAGCTGTGGTTGATGCACAAAACACTATCGTTATGGGCGACAATAAAGTTAAAGTTATTGCTTGGTATGATAACGAATGGGGTTATTCAAACAGAGTAGTTGAAGTTGCTGAACAAATTGGTAATTTAATTGCTTCTGAAAATGCAGTACCTGCTAACTAATCATTAATAATAAATTTGAGCCATATCCTTAGGGAAATGAGTCAGACTGTCGACAAAGAATACATCTTTGCCGGCAGTTTTTATTTTGTAATTGAAGTTCATAGATGAACATTTACTCATTCTGTTGTGATGCTTGCCTAGGGGGCTGGGTCGAGCCACGGTCTCGACACTCATCCTGCTCCCTCAGGCGTCGCTCAACTACGTTCCATTATCCATTTTAGAACTACTTACCTAAGTGCCATAGCACTTAGGTTCATTAACAGCACTGCTCCCCTAGGAGTCTTCACAACTTTACTTCGTAATCTATCTTAGAACTACTTACGTAAGTGTGCGAACACTTACGTTCATCGATAATCCTAAATCCCTCAGGCGTCACACAACGTCATTCGTAGTTCATCTTTAGAATTTCTTACATAAGTGCACAGCACGTATGTTCATTAATAATCAACTTAGGAGTCTTCACAACTACACTTCGTAATCTATCTTAGAACTACATACGTAAGTGCCTGAACGCTTACATTTATTAATATTAAAGGTAGCTAAAATATATTTAATATAAAATTATTATGTAAACCGCGTAATAATTTCTAATATTTATATTTTAAGAAGGATTAGTAAAGGTTATTAATGGTGTATTTATTTTTTATTTTCAATATTTAGAGTGTAATGGTGTGCACTATGATTGGAATAAATGAGTTTAATGTACATATTATCAATTTTAGTTAAGATTAATACATATTTGGTATTTTAGCTTACAAGTTGACTTCTTTTGTCTCGATTACATTTATAGTATAATGAAGCATAATCTATTCAAGAGGGTGAAAGATATGAAATGCCCAAAATGTAACTCTACGCATTCTCGTGTCGTAGATTCTCGTCATGCTGATGAAGCTAATGCAATTCGTAGAAGACGTGAATGTGAAAATTGTGGAACTCGTTTTACAACATTTGAACATATTGAAGTTAGCCAACTCATCGTTGTGAAGAAAGACGGAACACGTGAACAATTTTTAAGAGAAAAAATATTAAATGGACTTGTAAGATCATGTGAAAAAAGACCAGTACGTTATCAACAACTGGAAGATATTACCAACAAAGTTGAATGGCAATTGCGTGATACAGGTCATACTGAAATCTCATCTAGAGAAATAGGGGAGCATGTAATGAATTTATTAATGCATGTAGATCAAGTATCTTATGTACGTTTTGCTTCTGTATATAAAGAGTTTAAAGACGTGGATCAATTACTTGCCTCTATGCAAGGCATTTTGAATGATAACAAACGGAGTGATTCATAAATGAGTTTGCAGTCCTATGAATATGGTTTAAGTCCTCACGATGGGTTTGCAGTTTATCGTTATTTTTTCTTTAATCATAATCATTTAGATATACTCAATCGTTTATATGTGCCCCTAATTGGTACACAAGCGATTGGTGTTTATCACTATATGAATCAATTTGTAAATGAATCAGTTAGTGAAACACTAACGCATTACACAATCATGAATGAATTAAAGGTAAATTTATTAGAATTTAGGAAATCTATGGACGCTTTAGAAGCAATTGGTTTAATCAAGACCTATGTTAAACATAGTCATGAACAATCTTATTTCATTTATGAAGTTATCCAACCGCCTACAGCATATCAATTCTTTAATGATCCTATGTTGTCTGTTTATTTGTATAACGAAGTTGATAATAAACGATATAAGCGTTTAAAGGCTTATTTTGAAAAGAATGAACCAAATTTGACAGGGTTTCAACAAGTGACACGTAAATTTACTGACGTCTTTAAAGTGCCTCAAAATAATATAAATGTAGATTCATCTCCAATCATAAAAGAATCTACTTATTTAGGTATTGATTTATCAAACGAAACATTTGACTTCGATATGTTAAAAGAGATGTTGCAAACGCACTTTATTAGCAGTGAAATTCTTACGAAAGAAGCCCGTCAATTAATTATTCAGTTAGCGACGTTATATGGCTTAACGCCAGATTCAATGAAACGCATCATTTTAAACTCAATTACGAGCAATCAACAACTTTCTTTTGAAGAAATGAGAAAGCATGCTCGCTCATATTACTTAATAGAACATAATCAACAACTTCCTGAATTACAAGTGAAGACGAATGAGAGTAATCAATCATTATCAGAAACTCATAATGCGCATGCACTTGAAAATAATAAAACATCCACTGATGAATGGTTTGATTTACTAGAACAAACAAGTCCCATAGATATGCTTTCTTCATGGTCAGAATCTGAACCAACTTTACAACAAAAAAGAATGATTGAAGAGTTAATTGAACGTGAGAAACTATCATTTGGTGTTATTAATATTTTGCTACAATTTGTCATGCTTAAAAATGATATGAAGCTACCTAAAACATATATATTTGAAATTGCCTCAAATTGGAAAAAGTTGGGTATTAAAACAGCACAGCAAGCATATAACTATGCTTTAAAAACTAAAGAAGATAGTTCTTCTTCTAAAAGTTATAATTCAAACCAATCACGTCGACGTTATTCAAAACATCGAGAAATTGTTTCAAGAGAGAAAACACCCAAATGGCTACAAAATAGAGGACAACAATCAACAACTAAGAAGGATGAAAATGATGAACAACTTGAGAAAGATAGAGCAGCGTTTCGTGCTCAATTAGCTCAAGACTGGGAGGAGGATTAGATGAAATCGTTTAGTAGTATTATTGGATCAAACAATGATTTAGAACAACGAATTGCCAAGATAAAGCAACAGGTTTTAAATGATGAAGATGTTAAACAATTCTTAACACAACATCAATCAGATTTAACAAATAAAATGATTGATAATGATTTGAACATTTTACAAGAGTATAAAGATCAGCAAAAACATTATGATGGTCATGAGTATGAACATTGTCCAAATTTTGTTAAAGGGCATATACCTGAACTCTATATTGAGAATGAACGTATTAAAATTAGATATAAGCAATGTCCATGTAAAATCAAACATGATGAAGCACGTTTTAATTCTCAACTCATTACTGCTCATCATATGCAACGTGATACTTTAAATGCGAAGGTTAAAGATATCTATACAAATGGGCGTCATCGTCTAGACATTGCAATGGCAGTAAATGATATTTGTAAAAAATTAGTGAATAAAGAAAAGGTTAAAGGACTCTATATCCATGGACCATTTGGTACAGGTAAATCGTTTATATTAGGTGCAATAGCTAATCAATTAAAATCTAAAAGTGTTCCATCTACAATAGTCTATCTTCCAGAATATATTCGTACATTAAAAAGTGGTTTCAAAGATGGAAGTTATGAGAAAAAATTGCAACGCATTCGAGAAGCTAACATTCTAATGCTAGATGATATTGGTGCTGAAGAAGTGACACCATGGGTAAGAGATGAAGTCATTGGGCCTTTACTTCATTATCGCATGGTGCATGAACTACCAACCTTCTTTTCATCAAATTTAAATTTAGATGAATTAGAGCACCATTTAGCTAATACGCGTGAAGGCGCTGAGCAAACTAAAGCGGCTAGAATTGTCGAAAGAATTAAGAGTTTAACAAATGCGTATTATTTAGATGGAGAAAATTTACGAAACAATTGAAATTTACAATAAGTGATGTATAATAAAATTAAATCTAAATCGTTGAAATTAATGAAGATATGATAATTTAATTCCTATTATTCAGAGAGCTAATGTGTGGTGTGAATTTAGCTAATATATTAAATTATTACTCCTTCATTTTAAGGTGCTGGTAATCAGTGCCCGGCTCAAGACCGTTATTTTATGTAGAGATATTTAGCATTTGCTAAATAACTAGGGTGGTACCACGATAAACTCGTCCCTTTTTAGGGGGCGAGTTTTTTATTTTTCAACGATGATAGAATTTATAATTGGAGGGTTATATAATGGATCAAATTAATATTCAATTCCCAGATGGTAATTCAAAAGCGTTTGATAAAGGAACTACTACTGAAGATATCGCGCAATCAATTAGTCCAGGATTAAGAAAAAAAGCTGTAGCTGGTAAATTCAATGGACAAATGGTTGATTTAACAAGACCATTAGAAGAAGATGGTGAAATTGAAATCGTTACACCTGGAAGTGAAGAAGCTTTAGAAGTTTTACGTCATTCTACTGCTCACTTAATGGCGCAAGCTTTAAAACGTTTATATGGTGATGTGAAATTTGGCGTAGGCCCAGTTATTGAGGGCGGATTCTATTACGATTTTGATATGGATGAAAAAGTGTCATCTGATGATTTTGAAAAAATCGAAAAAACTATGAAACAAATTGTTGACGAAAATCATAAAATTGAACGTAAAGTAGTTTCTAGAGAAGAAGCGGAAGACTTCTTTAAAGATGATCCTTATAAATTAGAATTAATTGATGCAATTCCTGAAGATGAAAATGTAACATTATATTCTCAAGGTGAATTTACAGATTTATGTAGAGGTGTACATGTACCCTCTACTTCAAAAATTAAAGAATTCAAATTATTATCCACTGCTGGTGCTTATTGGCGCGGTGATAGTAATAATAAAATGTTACAACGTATTTACGGTACTGCATTTTTCGATAAAAAAGAATTAAAAGCACATTTAGAAATGTTAGAAGAACGTCGTGAACGTGATCACCGTCGTATCGGTAAAGATTTAGAGTTATTTACTAATAGCCAATTAGTAGGTGCTGGTTTACCATTATGGTTACCTAATGGTGCTACAATTCGTCGTGAGATTGAACGTTATATTGTAGATAAAGAAGTAAGTATGGGTTACGACCACGTTTATACTCCAGTATTAGCGAACGTTGAGTTATATAAAACTTCAGGTCACTGGGATCACTATAGAGATGATATGTTCCCACCAATGAAATTAGATGAAACAGAAGAAATGGTATTACGTCCAATGAACTGTCCTCATCATATGATGGTTTATAATAATAGACCACATTCTTATCGTGAATTACCAATTCGTATCGCTGAATTAGGTATTATGCACCGTTATGAAGCTAGTGGTGCTGTATCAGGTTTACAACGTGTAAGAGGTATGACTTTAAACGATTCTCATATCTTTGTTCGTCCAGATCAAATTAAAGATGAATTTAAACGTGTTGTACACATGATTCAAGATGTATATAAAGACTTCGGATTTGAAGACTATACTTTCCGTTTAAGTTATAGAGATCCAGAAGATAAAGAAAAATACATGGATGACGATGAAATGTGGAATAAAGCTGAAACAATGCTTAAAGAAGCGGTTGAAGAAATGGGCTTACCATATATTGAAGCAATTGGTGAAGCGGCATTCTACGGTCCTAAATTAGACGTACAAGTTAAAACAGCAATGGGTAAAGAAGAAACTTTATCAACTGCTCAAATTGACTTCTTATTACCAGAACGTTTTGAATTAAATTACATTGGTAGTGATGGTGAAAATCATCGACCAGTAGTTATCCACCGTGGTGTTGTATCAACAATGGAACGTTTCGTAGCGTTCTTAACTGAAGAAACTAAAGGTGCCTTCCCAACTTGGTTAGCACCAAAACAAGTTGAAATCATTCCTGTAAACGTTGATTTACATTATGACTATGCGAAAAATCTTCAAGACGAATTAAAATCTCAAGGTGTTCGTGTAGAAATCGATGACCGTAATGAAAAAATGGGATACAAAATCCGTGAAGCACAAATGCAAAAAATTCCTTATCAAATCGTTGTAGGGGATAAAGAAGTTGAAAATAATGAAGTAAACGTGCGTAAATACGGTTCACAAGATCAAGAAACTATTGAAAAAGATGAATTTATTTGGAACTTAGTTGACGAAATTCGTTTAAAAAAACGTAGATAATCTTGATAAAAATGAACGCTTAATGTATATTACAAAGTAGTTAAAATAAAAAATGAGTTAGAGGTTGCAACTTTGATTAGTAACTCTTCAGAAGTTGTTATGGAACGTATGTTGAAAGAGTGAAAGGTAAAGTTGCCGAAATGAATGATAACCATAATTATCATTTGTTGGGACAGTTATCGAATAGAAACTGTACTGTCACAATTTGTGATGTGCTACCGATATAGATTAAGCAAAAGGTTGCATATCTCTAAGGTATGCAACCTTTTTTATTTCGATTTTTAATTTTACATAATCAATTAGTAAAATATAAATTTGATAAGTTAATTATCAACACATAGCAAATAAAATGTTTCTAGTTAGCCTCTACAGAAGGAAAGGAAGCTTCTATGAGTAAAGTCGAAAATCAAGATGATGGTATCAAACGTGGTTTGAAAGACCGTCATATATCCATGATAGCAATGGGAGGATGTATAGGTACAGGTTTATTTATGACATCCGGAGGCGCTATTCATGATGCGGGTGCACTTGGTGCATTAATCGCATATGCTATTATTGGTGCCATGGTATTTTTCTTAATGACTTCATTAGGTGAAATGGCAACTTATCTTCCTGTGTCAGGATCATTCAGTACATATGCTACTCGATTTGTAGATCCATCATTAGGATTTGCTTTAGGTTGGAATTATTGGTTTAACTGGGTGATTACAGTGGCAGCAGACGTCACAATAGCTGCTCAAGTTATTCAATATTGGACACCTATGGCTGGTATTCCTGCATGGGTATGGAGTTGTATCTTTTTAGTTATTATTTTTGCCCTTAACTCTTTATCAGTAAGAGTATATGGTGAAAGTGAATATTGGTTTGCATTAATTAAAGTAGTAACCGTTATTATATTTATCATTATAGGCTTATTAACTATTTTAGGTATTATGGGTGGTAAGTTTGTTGGATTTGAAACATTCACTAAAGGTGATGGTCCTATCTTAGGAGGCAACCTTGGAGGTAGCTTGTTATCAATTTTAGGTGTGTTCCTTGTAGCAGGTTTCTCTTTCCAAGGTACTGAATTAATTGGTATTACTGCTGGTGAATCTGAGAATCCAGAACGTGCTGTTCCTAAGGCGATTAAACAAGTATTCTGGAGAATTTTATTATTCTACATCTTAGCCATTTTTGTAATTGGTATGTTAATTCCTTATGATAGCAATGCTCTAATGGGTGGAGATGATAGTATTGCGACTTCTCCATTTACACTTGTATTTAAAAATGCTGGTTTAGCTTTTGCCGCTTCATTCATGAATGCAGTTATTTTAACTTCAGTATTATCTGCTGGTAACTCAGGTATGTACGCTTCAACACGTATGTTATATTCAATGAGTAAAGATAAACTAGCATTTGAGACTTTTGGCAAAACGAATAAATATGGCGTACCTTATCTATCATTGATTGCTACAGGTGTATTAGTCATTGTTATTTTCTTAGTGCAAAAATTTAGTGGTGGTGCATATGAATACATCGTTGCAGCAAGTGGAATGACTGGTTTTATTGCATGGGTTGGTATTGCCATCAGCCATTATAGATTTAGAAGAGCCTTTGATAGACAACACCATCATAAGAGTGAATTAAAATATAAAGCTAAATGGTTCCCGTTTGGTCCGATATTTGCAGGAATTTTATGTGTGATTGTTATTATAGGGCAAGACGTAGATTTCATTAAAACAGGGCATTTTGATTTAAATCGCTTTGTTATTACTTACATGGGTATTCCTGTATTCTTAGCATTTTTTATCTATCATAAGGTTAGATATAAAACTAAAGTAATACCTCTTGATAAAGTAGATTTACGTCAAGATGTTAAGATGGATGATATTAAACATCATTAAATTAAAATAAATGTTGACTTACATTATAAATGCTGATATGATTATTAACGTTGAATACGAAACGAACCAAGTAGAAACACCCGTTTCTCACCTGTAGCGACGCTTTAAGCAGTTGGCAGGTTAATCATGTCACACATTTAATGTGTATGAGTGAAGAGCGGGCGTTTTACGCCCGCTCTTTTTACTTGGAACATTTCGTAAAATTTTGGGAGGTGTCAACCATAGCAAAAGATCAAACGCAAGTTAACGAAAAAATTCGTGCAAAAGAATTACGTGTAATTGGCCAAAATGGAGACCAAATCGGTGTTAAATCTAAACGTGAAGCTTTAGAAATGGCTGAACGTGTAGAATTAGACTTAGTGGTAGTAGCTCCAAATGCTAAACCACCTGTTGCAAGAATTATGGATTACGGTAAATACAAATTCGAACAACAGAAAAAAGAAAAAGAAATGAAAAAGAAACAAAAAGTTATCAACATTAAAGAAATTCGTTTAAGTCCAACTATTGAGGAACATGATTTCCAAACAAAATTGAAAAATGGACGTAAATTCTTAACTAAAGGCGATAAATGTAAGGTTTCTATTCGTTTCAGAGGTCGTGCGATTACGCATAAAGAAATTGGTCAACGTGTATTAGAAAAATTTGCTGACGAATGTAAAGATATTGCAACTGTTGAACAAAAACCTAAAATGGAAGGGCGTCAAATGTTTATTATGTTAGCGCCTGTAAACGAAAAATAATTCATAATTAGTAGGAGGAAATGAATCATGCCAAAAATGAAAACTCACCGTGGAGCAGCTAAACGTGTTAAAAGAACTGGTTCAGGTCAATTAAAACGTTCAAGAGCTTTCACATCTCACTTATTCGCAAACAAAAACACTAAACAAAAACGTAAATTACGTAAAGCTAAATTAGTTTCTAAAAGCGATATGAAACGCGTAAAACAATTATTAGCTTATAAAAAATAATTGTAGACGTTAAATAAGAACGATAATAAATAGTTATATCTAAGGAGGAATTTAATATGCCACGAGTTAAAGGTGGAACAGTAACAAGAGCCCGTCGTAAAAAAACTATTAAATTAGCTAAAGGTTACTTCGGTTCAAAACATACATTATATAAAGTAGCAAAACAACAAGTTATGAAATCAGGTCAATATGCATTCCGTGACCGTCGTCAACGTAAACGTGACTTCCGTAAATTATGGATTACACGTATTAATGCAGCTGCACGTAAACACGATATCAGCTATTCAAGATTAATGAACGGTTTGAAAAAAGCTGACATCAACATCAACCGTAAAATGCTTTCTGAAGTAGCTATTTCAGACGACAAAGCATTTGCTGAATTAGTATCAAAAGCTAAAGAAGCTTTAAAATAATATTAGAAGATTTTCAAGTCTTCACATACTGTCGACAAAGGTGGTTATCTTTGTCGACATTTTTTTTATAGCTTATTTACTCGACTTACTATCCCAGACAGTCTATTTTATGAAGATTAAAGCGCAATAAACAAAATAGTAATTGCTTTAATTGAGGTTCAATAGATGAGTTTGATAAAATACATAAAAAGAATACATTAAATAAGGAGAACAGTATGTCTAAATACGATGAACAAATTATAGTAGTTCCAAGAAGAATAATTTTCGAAGATGAAACAAATGCCTTTAACGGATTTTTATCTAAAAATGATCCTCAAGGTGAGAGTATATTTAAAGCTTTACCACACTACGAAGTAAAACGTCGTGGAGATATGGAAGAAAATCCTTCATATAAACAATTGATTTCTTATTGTTTACTGGAAAATGAAAATAATGAATTACTTGTTTATAAACGTTTAAGTGGTGGAGGAGAAGAACGTTTACACGGGCAATCTTCAATAGGCGTAGGAGGCCATATGAATGATGTAGTTGGCGCACAGTCTATTAATGAAATCTTACGTGTTAATGCGCAACGTGAATTAGAAGAAGAAGTTGGCTTATCAGAACAAAATTCTCAAAACATGGATTATATAGGTTTTATCAATGATGATACTAATGAAGTTGGTAAAGTTCATATCGGAGTAGTTTTTAAAATTAAAGTTAATTCTCAAGATATAGAAGTTAAAGAAACAGATACTTTAAAAATTGAATGGGTTGAACAAGGAGAAATAGAAGACTATGATAACTTCGAAACTTGGAGTGCATTAATTTTAAAGGATTTGTAAAAAGGGGGCAAAATTGTGTCAGATATTATCCCTTTTCCGAAAGCACAAAATAAACTATATAACGATATTATAGAAACGGATAATCGCCAAAATTACGATAAGTTATATCAGTTATTCGAAGATTACGAAGCACAATATGAATTAGATGACAAATTATCTCTAATTAAATGTGATATGTTATATCAACTTAATTCATTTTTAGAACTAAGGGAAGAAGCCATCGTTCTTTTGAAAAAAGGTTTACCTTATTATGATGAACTGATGATTTATTATATCAAAGCGTTGAATGGTCTGGGTCAATACTATGAGGCTATTGAAGTTATCAATCAAATCATCGATGAAGTGAAAGATCATAAAACAAGAATGGCCCTATTTCCTATAAAAGAATATGCTCAATCTCAATTAAATGAAGACAAAAATTTAACAAGTCAATTATTATCTCAGTTCAATACTTTAAATTTGAGTGAACAAATCAAATTGATAATGAAGTTAATTGATAATGGTCACTATGAATTTAAAGAAACCGTAGCATTTTTACTTACAAATGAAGTGAAAGCTAATAATTTAAAAAGTATAATGTTAGAGTATTTACGATTTGCTGGATATGAAGATTTAATTTCGATAAATAAATATGGCTTTTCCATTAGTGTTAAACCTTCAGAATTAAAAGGTCTTGAACATACTGAGATAAAGAATAACGTTATACCAAAGGTTAATGAATTACTTAGTGAAGGGGCTCTTAATATCTCTAATGAAGCACATCATGTCATGAATAATCATTCAATATTACTTTACCCTCTAAATATTTTCGAGTTATATAGTGAACGAGATTGGGTAAAAACATATGAAGATTATTTTAAAACAATGATAGGTTTGGAAACGAATGAAGCTAATTCAGAGGTATTACAACTAATTTATATTTTAGATGGTCAAAATTGAGCAAATTAGTTTAAATTAAATTCAATCTTCGTTAAAGTAAGGTTATTGCATTTCTTAAATAAGAGTGAGAAAAGCCCTATAAAACAATGTTTGTGTCCGTATTAGACGTATGATATAATAGGGAAGTTGAAAAAATAAAAAATGTAATCATGGAGGTATTATACATGACAGCAACTTGGGAAAAAAAGGAAGGTAACGAAGGATTATTAAAAGTTACAGTTCCAGCAGAAAAAGTAGACAAAGCATTAGATCAAGCATTTAAAAAAGTAGTTAAACAAATTAACGTGCCTGGTTTCCGTAAAGGTAAAGTGCCTCGTCCAATTTTTGAACAACGTTTTGGCGTTGAAGCATTATATCAAGATGCAGTAGATATTCTTTTACCAGAAGCTTATGGTGAAGCTATCGATGAAACTGGAATTAATCCAGTAGCACAACCAGAAATCAACGTGACTCAAATCGAAAAAGGTAAAGACTTCGAATTTGAAGCTACTGTAACAGTTGAACCAGAAGTTCAATTAGGTGATTACAAAGGTTTAGAAATTGAAAAACAAGATTCTGAATTAACAGATGAAGACTTACAAGAAGCAATTGACCACAGTTTAGGTCACTTAGCTGATATGGTAGTTAAAGAAGACGGCGCTGTTGAAAACGGCGATACTGTTAACATTGACTTCGATGGTTATGTTGATGGTGAACAATTTGAAGGTGGCCAGGCTGATGGTTACGACTTAGAAATCGGTTCAGGCGCATTCATCCCTGGATTCGAAGATCAATTAGTAGGATTAAAAACTGGCGAAGAAAAAGACGTAGTTGTTACTTTCCCAGAAGAATACCATGCTGAAGAATTAGCTGGTAAAGAAGCTACTTTCAAAACTAAAGTAAACGAAATTAAATATAAAGATGTTCCAGAATTAGACGACGAAGTTGCTAATGAATTAGATTCAGAAGCTAACTCAGTTGATGAATATAAAGAAAACTTACGTAAACGTTTATCTGAACAAAAAGCTACAGAAGCTGAAAATGTTGAAAAAGAAGAAGCTATCAATAAAGCAACTGAAAATACAACAATCGACATTCCACAAGCTATGATTGATACTGAATTAGACCGTATGGTTCAAGAATTCGGTCAAAGAATTCAACAACAAGGTTTAGATTTACAAACTTACTTCCAAATCTCAGGTCAAGATGAATCTCAATTAAGAGAGCAAATGAAAGATGATGCTGAGCAACGTATTAAAACTAACTTAACTTTATCTGCAATCGCTGATAAAGAAAATATCGAAGCTACTGATGAAGACATCGATAAAGAGTTAGAAAAAATGAGCAAACAATTCAACATTTCAGTTGAAGATATTAAAAATACTTTAGGTAATACAGATATCATTAAAAATGATGTACGTATTCAAAAAGTTATCGACTTATTAAGAGACAATGCTAAATACGTTGAAACAACTAAAGAAGATAAATAATTAATTTTCTAAATTAATATATTAAAATTTAAGTAGCAGGTGCATCAATATATGTATCTGCTACTCTATATTTTAAGCATTATAGTTGTTTACCATAAATTTGCATTGTAGAATGCTATCTAGTATAGTCGTTTAAGAATAGAGGTGTAAATGAATGTTTAAATTCAATGAAGATGAAGAAAATTTAAAATGTTCTTTTTGTGGTAAGGACCAAGATCAAGTTAAAAAATTAGTTGCAGGTAGTGGTGTATATATCTGTAATGAATGTATTGAATTATGTTCTGAAATAGTAGAAGAAGAATTAGCGCAAACTAGTTCTGAAGAATTTACTGAATTACCTACACCTAAAGAAATTATGGACCACCTTAACGAATATGTTATTGGTCAAGAGAAAGCCAAAAAGTCTTTAGCTGTAGCAGTATATAATCATTACAAACGTATTCAACAACTAGGACCAAATGAAGACGATGTTGAATTACAAAAAAGTAATATTGCTTTAATCGGCCCTACAGGTAGTGGTAAAACATTATTAGCACAAACACTTGCTAAAACACTAAATGTGCCATTTGCAATTGCTGATGCTACAAGTCTTACAGAAGCTGGTTATGTAGGTGACGATGTTGAAAATATTTTATTACGTTTAATCCAAGCTGCTGATTTCGATATTGATAAAGCTGAAAAAGGTATCATTTATGTCGATGAAATTGATAAGATTGCAAGAAAATCTGAAAACACATCAATTACACGTGACGTTTCAGGTGAAGGGGTACAACAAGCCTTACTTAAAATTTTAGAAGGTACAACTGCTAGTGTGCCTCCTCAAGGTGGACGTAAACATCCTAACCAAGAACTCATCCAAATTGATACAACAAATATTTTATTTATCTTAGGTGGCGCATTTGATGGTATTGACGAAGTAATTAAACGTCGCTTAGGTGAAAAAATTATTGGATTTGCTAGCAATGAAGCTGATAAATATGATGAAGAAGCTTTACTTGAACAAATTCGACCAGAGGATTTACAATCATACGGTTTAATTCCTGAGTTTATTGGTCGTGTTCCAATTGTTGCTAATTTAGAAACTTTAGATGTTGAAGCATTAAAAAATATTTTAACTCAACCGAAAAATGCATTAGTTAAACAATATACTAAAATGCTTGAACTTGATAATGTTGAGTTAGAATTCACTGAAGAAGCTTTAGCGGCTGTAAGTGAAAAAGCAATTGAACGTAAAACTGGTGCTCGTGGTTTACGCTCAATCATTGAAGAAGCTTTAATCGACATTATGTATGATGTGCCTTCATCTGATGATGTGGCTAAAGTAGTCATTACTGCTGAAACGATTCAAGATGAAATTGAACCTGAATTATATGATTCAGAAGGTAATTTATTAAACGATAGTAAAACATCTGCTTAATATATACTCGTAATTTAAACCCAAATCGCTCTTTAAGATTTGGGTTTTTTCTTTTTTTTTCTAAAAGAAGGCGTTTAAGAAATCATATAGTCTTTTAGGTTTAGGTCAAAATATATTATAATAAAACAGTTATAATAAACTTTAAAGAGAGAGGATAACATATGAATATTAATCCCAATAATATAGATTTAATTATCAGTGCAGTTCAGGAAGCACAATATCCAGAAACTGGCTTAGCTGAAGTGGCATTAAGTGGTCGTTCAAATGTAGGGAAATCTTCATTTATTAATAGTATGATTGGTAGAAAAAATATGGCTCGTACATCACAACAACCAGGTAAGACACAAACATTAAACTTCTTTAATATCGATGATCAATTAATCTTTGTAGATGTACCTGGATACGGTTATGCGAAAGTAAGTAAGTCTCAACGAGAAAAGTTTGGAAAAATGATTGAAGAATATTTAACTAAAAGAGAAAGTTTAAAATTAGTTATACAGCTTGTTGACTTGCGCCATAACCCTACAGAAGATGATGTATTAATGTATGATTACCTAAAACATTTTGAAATTCCTACATTAGTGATCTGTACGAAAGAAGATAAAATTGCTAAAGGTAAAGTTCAAAAACATATTAAAAATATAAAAGAAAAATTAGACTTAGATCCTGAAGATACGATTATTAGTTATTCATCAATTCAAAATACAAAACAACAACAAATTTGGGATTTAATTGCTTCTTATTTATAATAATTATAATTACTACTAAAGTTAAATATTCTAATATTATAAAGG
>NZ_PPRD01000051.1 GCF_002902575.1 Staphylococcus croceilyticus
ATATTTATTTTCAATATATATTTATCATCTAACCTATCTATAGTGATATTAGACCACAGATGATTTTGTAATAAATCTATGCCTATTTCATTATATTCACTAATTGATTTTTTTCTGCATTTGCAACAGAACTAGCAATAATATGATATGTTATGTATCGGGATGTTTATTAAAGGATTGTTTAAATTCTAAAAAAGGAGTTTTTACAATGAACAAAAACATTAAAAAAATTGCTGTTGCTACGATTGCTACTTCTCTATTAGGTGGTCCTATATATTCTACAGTAGAATCAGGTGTAGCTAATGCTAAGACAGTTAAAACAGTTGATGAAGAAATGGAACAAAGAGAAAAAATCGGAAATGCTTTATTAGAAGAGATAGACAATAGCAAAGAAGATTTTAATGATCCAAGTGTAGCAGAAGAATTAAAAGGACAGGTTAAAAATTATAAGAATGGTGTCTCAGAAAGAGGAAAAGCTACTATAACAGCTAAAGCAGGAGCCAAAGCTATTAAAACTACTGTTAATAAAGTTGGAGAAAAAGCTTGGAATAAATTAGTAGCTAAAGTAGAAAACACTACTGGTACAAAATTAGTTATGTTCCATTATCAAAGTATTAATAAATTTTGCGATATTTTAACAGGATTTGAAGGTAATTTAGCTGATGGTATAGCTAGTGGATTAACTAATAATTTTGGTTTTAATAAACAATTTGCATATGTTGTTGCTAGAGCTTTCATAGCTATTGTTTTATAGGTTTTTGTGATGAGTAATAACAAAAAAATTTATTTAGTAATTTTGATAATAACTTTTATTATTTATGTATCATTACCTGTTGTTCTTGGTAAGAATACATTCGATGCTCGTTTATTTGCTATTTTTCCTTTACTATTTTTGGGAGCATTTTTGTTTTCATCAAATAATAAAAAATAGTGGTTTAACGGCACTGAACCCCTTAAACGGGAACTTAATAAAAACACTATGCTCTAGGCTGCTAATTCTCTGTATTTTACAGGGGATAAGTAGCCTAGTTTTTGTTGAATTCGATTATTATTATAGTTTTTAATGTACTTTTCGACCATATCTATTACAATGTGATTAGGGCTATTAAGCTCATTGTTGATGTAGAAAGTTTCAGACTTTAGTGAGGAATGGAAACTTTCTATCGGGGCGTTATCGGCAGGTGTTCCCTTTCGGGACATACTTCTGATAATGCCTTTTTCTTCGCATAATTGATAATAAGCATAGGATGTATAAACACTACCTTGATCACTATGTAATATACAACCCTCAGGTATATCGATTTGATTTAATGTATCATTAACTAAACTTTGGTCTTGTTTGTCATCTATTTTATACGCCACAATTTCTCCGTTATAAATATCCATTATCGAAGATAAATACAACATAGAATGACCAAATGGTAAATAAGTAATATCGGTTGTTAATACTTCCATGGGACAACTCGCTTTAAATTGTCTTTGTAATAAATTGTCTGTTTTATAATATGGTTTACCTATTCTTGTCGTCTTTTTAGGTCTAACTCGGCAGTTCAATTGATGCTCCTGCATAATTCTCTGTACTCTCTTATGATTAATTGGTGATGTATAACACTGATTAACCAAAGCTGTAATCTTACGATAACCGTATGTATAGTGATTAGCTTCACATAATTCAATGACTTTTTGTGTTACGGTATCATTTTTATGGGTTTTGTTTTTCCATCGGTAATATGTTGATTTAGATATTTTTAATACTTCTAGTATCAATTTGATTGAATATTTTACTTTTAATTGATCCACTAAATCTATGATTACTGCTGGTACCACTTCCTTTCCAATTCCTTGTACTTTTTTTAAATATCCATTTCTATATCTTTTCTCTTATTTTCTAATTTTAATCGTTCTACTTCTGCAATTCTTTTAATCCTTTACCGTAGGTATATTGTTTTCCAACGTGTTGTGAAAATCTATAACTTTCATCATTTCGATACCATCGCCACCAAGTTTCCACTTGTGTTTTATTTTTAATATTTAATTCTTTCATAATTTCTTTTGTCGAAAAACCAGCTATTTTCATTTCAACTGCTTTATACTTTGTTTCTACTGAATAAGATACTCTTTTTATAGAAAAAACACCTCCGTATGATTCATTTTAATATGAATTCAACGAAAGTGTTTTTATATAATTCCCACTAATTGGGGTCAGCCCAACACGTAGAAACGTATAAAGCAACTTTTTCTATATTTTAAAATGTACCTGGATTAAAATTTGCTTTCCATTCATTGAACGGCCAGTATCTTAATACAACTTTACCTACAAGTTGTTTCTTATCGATTAAACCGACTTCTGGGAAGCGACTATCCACACTATTTTGTCTATTATCTCCTAAAACTAAATATTTATCTTTAGGAATTTTGGTTTCTCCATTAGCACCTTCAAGCTGGCTTGATTTGAATGTACCTGTTAAATATTCACCTTGTTTATGCTTTTTATTGTAATCTAAATAAGGTTCAGATACTTTTTTATCATTTACGTATAATTGATCTTTTTTATATTCTACTTTATCGCCAGGTGTACCGATAACACGTTTGATAAAGTCACGTTGTGCGTCTTCATGAAAGACCACGACATCTCCATTGTCGATATGATTTAATGATTTTGAAATTTTACTTACTATTACTTTATTTCTGTCTTGGAACGTTGGATACATGGAAGAACCTGATACTGTATAAGATACAGCGATAAATTTCCATACAAACCATACTACTAATAGGGCTCCTCCTATGGCTATGACCCATTCTAATATTTCTTTTTTCAAGTTAACCCCGCCTATCATCATCTTTTATAAACATAATTTACTTTATCACAAATTCATTGCAAAGTCGTTTCACTTATCTTTAAATATGATAACGTTCTTGACTTTCATTTTCTTTTGGAAAATATGTATCTCTTACACAGCGCCTTACGATTAAATCAAAATAGAGTAGATATCTATCATAAAACTCCTGAAGTCATTATAAATATGATTTCACCTCTATCACCTTGGTAGCTTTATAGTAACAAACCTCTCTCCTGATTACTATTCAAGATGTCACTTTTAAGAATGCCCGCCTGCTTATTTTTTCAACATTAACCGAACCTTTCACATCCGTAAGTTATGGCTCTTACTTTGTAAGGTTAGATAAAGGCAACCATTCCCGTATGCTCTTACAATTATAAATGTAATAGAAACAAGGAGTGATAAATAGTGAAAACGTTAAGAAATTTTCTAATTGCAGTCGTTATTATTGCAGTTATTGCTATTGGAGGATTATTTGGATTAAATGCTTATTCTAATCAACATCCTAATAATCGCTCAGTTAACGATTGGAACAAATTAAATCCATTGGCGCCGACCCACAAGTATTATGTAAAAACACAAAAACCTTCAAAAGTTGAAGTCTTCGATAAAGAGAAAGATTTCCGTACTTATTACTATGACCAAAAAGGTTACGAAAAAGATGGACAAGCTAAAAAAATTGAGTATACAGCTGCTAAAAAATTAAAACCTAATCATTACCTTGTAGTCAGTGAAAAATCTCATACCATTACGTCATACGAAGAAGTTAAAAAATCAGATATTCCTGAAAAAGCGAAACAAAATTTATAAATTTCATTAAGGAGTGTAAGTCATTATGCCAATTTTAAACGTCAATCATTTATCGAAAGTATATGGAAGCAAACAAGAATACAAAGCCTTGAACGATATTAACTTTTCAGTGGAAGAAGGAGAATTTGTCGCCATTATGGGACCGTCTGGATCAGGTAAGACTACCCTGCTCAATGTAATTAGTTCTATTGATAATATTTCTGGTGGCACTGTGGAAGTAAGTGGCAACGAAATTAATAAAATGTCAGATAAAAAGTTAGCGCAATTTCGAAAAAAAGAATTAGGATTTATCTTCCAAGATTACAGCGTTCTTCCTACTTTAACTGTTAAAGAAAATATTATGTTACCACTATCTGTTCAAAAAGTAAGTAAAGACGATATGGAGAAACATTATAAAGAAGTGACGGAAGCGTTGGGTATTTATGATTTAAGCAATAACTATCCTAGTGAGATTTCTGGTGGACAACAACAACGTACGGCAGCGGCACGTGCTTTCGTGCATAAGCCTTCAATTATCTTTGCGGATGAACCTACTGGTGCATTAGATTCAAAAAGTGCTAAAGATTTATTAAATCGTCTTGAAGAAATGAATAAACAATTCAACAGTACGATTATCATGGTTACGCATGATCCATCAGCAGCTAGTTTCTCTGAACGTGTCATTATGCTAAAAGATGGCCATATTCACTCAGAAATTCATCAACAGAACAAAACAAAACGTGATTTTTACAACGAAATTATTCAATTACAGTCAGCCTTAGGTGGTGTCGCAAATGACGTTTAATCAAATTACCCTTAAAAATTTAAAAAGTAATATTAAAAACTATGCTTTATATCTATTTTCATTAATATTAAGTGTTATTTTATATTTTAGTTTTGTAACTTTGCAGTATACCCATAGCATCAATAACGGTAGCTCTCCTAAGGTTATTCAAAGTGGCGCTAAAGTGGGTGCTGTATTTCTATTCATTATCATTATTATTTTCTTAATGTATGCGAATCATTTATTTATTAAACGTCGCACACGTGAATTTGCGTTATTCCAACTTATCGGATTAACACGAGGTAATATTTTACGCATGTTAGCTGTTGAACAACTGACTTTCTTTATAGTCACTGGTATTTTAGGAATCCTTATTGGTGTGGTAGGCTCGGAAATTTTACTGAGTATATTAGTGAAGATGATGCACTTGTCAGTACACGTGTCAATTGGATTCGAGTTACCTGCTTTGTTTCAAACTATCTTCATGTTAATTCTAGCGTTTATGTTAATAATGTTGCAGAACTTCCTTTTCCTAAAAAAACGAACAATCTTATCAATGATGAAGGATAGTACGAAGACTGAAGCGACTAAAGCGAAGATTACGATACCAGAGCTTATTGCGGG
Source organism: Staphylococcus croceilyticus (assembly GCF_002902575.1). GTDB lineage: Bacteria > Bacillota > Bacilli > Staphylococcales > Staphylococcaceae > Staphylococcus > Staphylococcus croceilyticus. The sequence continues at coordinate 5,038 of NZ_PPRD01000051.1, forward strand.
TATCTTAGGTATTGTGATGATGGTACTTGGTTATTACATTTCTACTGAGATGTTTGGCCAGTTCCAAGAACTAACAATGGCGCTTGCTTCACCATTCATCATTTTATTCTTAACTGTCGCGGGTGCATATTTATTCTTTAGAAGTTCAGTATCTGTCATTTTTAAATCTCTGAAAAAGTCTAAACATGGGCGTGTATCGATTACAGAGGTTGTGTTTACATCATCAATCATGCACCGAATGAAGAAAAATGCGATGTCATTAACAATTATTGCTACTATTTCTGCCGTTACAGTATCGGTGTTATGTTTCGGCGCAATTAGTAAAGCAAATACGGACTTTAATATCCAAGCTACAACGCCTCAAGATATTAACTTTTCAAAAGAACAATCTGCACAAAAATATGAAAAATTGTTAACACAAAATAATATTAAATATAATGAAAAAGTTTACGAAAATTCGAATACTTCAATTAAAAAAAATGATGTTCTAAAAAGTAAAACTGGCGATTTAATGCAAAATGCTAATGTAGCAGTTATGGCAGATAAAAATATTAAAGGAAATCATGCGACAATCACTAACTTACAAGGACCTTTACAAGGTATGGTAGATATTCATACAGATAAGGATATTACTCTAAAAGGTAATAAAGAAGTCACTTTCCATGTAGATAAACGTAACGATGATGAAGTTATTCCGATGAATGCGTCTATGGGTGGTCCGGTGCTTAAAGTCAGCTCTAGTAATTATGATGCATTGAAGTCAAAAGATAAAATTGCGCATCACTATGGCTTCAATATCACAAATCATCACGACTTATCAAAAGCTGAAAAATTAGCTAAAAAAGTGAGTCAGGGTGTCGAATTAAAGAGTGAATCGAAAAAAATGATTGATGAAAGCACGGGTATCTTGATGTTTGTATCTTCATTCCTTGGATTGGCTTTCTTAGTCGCGGCAGGTTGTATCATTTATATCAAACAAATGGATGAAACTGAAGATGAAATTAATAATTATCGCATCTTAAGACGTATTGGTTTTACTCATACTGATATGATGAAAGGGTTAGGTTTAAAGATTCTGTTTAACTTTGGTTTACCGTTAGTCGTTGCCCTATTACATGCATTGTTTGCAGCAATGGCCTTTATGAAACTACTAGGCGAATTTGCACCAACTGCCATTACTATTGTTATGGTCGTTTATTCACTGGTATATCTTATCTTTGCGATGATTTCATTCATCCATTCCAACCGTATTATTAAGCATTCAATTTAAGCTTTTTTGAAAAATAAATATTGGAGGATTTTATTATGAATATTAAAGAATCAATTCGAAAATCTTATGAAGATTTATTAAGCTTAAAAGTTAATTGGTTTAACGGTTTAATATTAGTACTAATCGTCTTTGTTTTAAGTAGTATCGCTACACCGATTGTCGGTGTACCTGTAGGCTTACTTGGTGGCGGTTACTTCCTAAAACGCTACGAGGAAAAGAACAACTAAGTACCAAACAACTGATTTAATTATGTGAAAGCTAAGAGGAGTGGATATAGCCACTTCTCTTGGCTTTTTTTGTAAACTACACTTTCTCGACATTTTTACTAATGTTTTTCATAGCAAAATTATTAATTCAAAATAACATAAACTTACCTTTACAAAGCTATATTTTTAATATAAATAATTCATGCATAAAACATTTATTTACTCAATAAAAATTCTTAATCTTATCTTATAAAT
>NZ_PPRD01000052.1 GCF_002902575.1 Staphylococcus croceilyticus
GCTTTATCCATACTGTACCTCCATTTAAATTTTAAGTTATTAAATATATTGTACTATACTTACCAAATAATAAATATTAACTTAGAATTAACATCTAATTACTTTTAAAAAGATTATGTAAATCAATCGTTAATAAGCTTAATATTACTTAGTTTCTCTAAGTATGTTTATGATCTATCAAAAATATTAAGTTCTTGGTCATCAACGCTAGTAGATACAAATAGCTTCTCATCATATAACTTAGTATTATCTTTATTTGATATGATATTTATTTCAGCTAAAATGCGAAAAGTACCATTTGATAATGGCTCAACGATTGAGATTTCGTCGTTATTTTCTTGAATCATTAACGATCTTTGTGAATGATTATTGATTTTCCAATTTGAATTAGACATGTGATCACCTTTTCAATCAAAATAAAACTACGTTAGTAACGCTCTAACGTAGCATTAAGTTTACCCAAAGCTTCTTTCAATTTCAGTAAAAGCTTTATTAGTTACTTTAATATTATCAATTCTATCTGCTGATATGTCGCCCTCTAAATAACCATGGTCGATAAGTACTTTACAGTTTTCTAAGAAATCACTGTATTCTCTATCGCAAAAATAATCATCTTGGGCAGTGATACTATCTTTAAAATCATTTGCTTCTGCTTCACTTTGCCCACTGTTAGAACGCTCCATATATAATTTATAAAATTTAGCGATAGTATATTTTTGTTCTTTAGTAAAATCGTCTAACATTGTAATTCCTCCCCTAATAATAGTTATTTATACCCAATTTTTGCATAATAGGAAACCTATAAATTATTAATTTTTAGTGGCAAATAACTTTATTATTTGGCATCTTTAATACCTTTATTAACAGCTTTCGCAAATTTATAAAATGTCTTTGTATAATTATCTGAATTGCTTCTAGTTTTCTGGTTCAAATTTTTATTTTTGAAAAATAAAGCTCTTTGTCCAGTAGTTAATTCAAGTTGAACGCCTGACTCTTCATCATCTCTGTTAATGATATTGTCTGAAGACATAGCTTCGATGCCTTTAGGACTCTTTTGAACTGTAAAACCTTTATCTTCAAGTGAACGTTTTATAGATTTGGCTAGTTTTTTATCTTGTCCACCCACGTAAACGATTGGATCTTCACCGGCATAGCCATGGATTGAGATGGTTTCATCAGTATGTTTTAACATCTTTTCAAGCGTAGGCTCATTAAAAACGGTTGAAGTAATATGCAGTTTTTCATTATGTTCAGGAAGACGTCCTTCAAAAGAATAGAAATCGTATTTGCCAATATTAGCGATACGTCTAGCTAATTCAGTAGTTCCAGGTTCAATACCGCCCCCATGAATAGCAGTAACTAATATATGGTTATCTTTACGATTTTGTTTAAGAATGCGCCAATCTTTGCCTTCAGTCGTATGTTTAGCTAAATCTTCAAAACTTGAATAATAATCTGACGAAGAGGAATTTTGTTCTTTATGTGTTTTATATATGATGAAAGAAATAATAATTGCTAAAAAAATTATGATAGCGAGAAATAAATAATATAGTTTAGAGTACCAATTATTTCTTTTGTTCATGTTAGAGCCCCTTATTAAAAATTTTAAAATGATAGAAAAGTTTTTTGTTAATTTAATTAATTGTTTATTATATATTACTTATTTTTATATCACAAATATTGTTTATTTTAAAAAAGAAAGTAAATAGTAAGGTAGGAGGTAATATTATGAGTGATATACATATTGAAAAAGGACGTCCTCAACATCAAGAGGGGGGACAATTGACTTATGCAGCCATAGATAACATGGCTGAAGTTATATTAGGAAAGGCAAATAAAAAAGAAATTGAAGCGGATTTACAAAAATTATGGAAAAATCGTGCAAACCGATTTAGCCATGAGTTCTCATTTGTGGCAATACAAGATGAGACAGTTCTAGGTGCCATTACATGCGGGCCACTTGAACAAATAGAAAAAGCAATGACGCCGACAGTACTTCAAATTATTTCAATGAATAAATTAAAGCCATTTCTTTCGATTGCTAAACATCCTAAACGTTTCTATGCACTTGTCTCAATGGAAGAGGGACAAGAGGATGAATACCATATTAGTATGTTAGCTACCATGCCTGATGCCAGAGGTAAAGGTGTAGGGGGCAAATTATTAGATTATGCTAAACAACAAGCGCTTGAAAATGGGTTTAATAAAATATCACTTACTGTCGTAAAAGATAACGACAAAGCTGTAAGATTGTATAAAAAGCAAGGCTTTGAAATAGTAGGGAATATCGATCATCCTCCATTCCATTTATATCAAATGAGAAAAAAATTGAAATAGAATTTCTAAGTTAACTACTTTTTATAGTTATTTAATATAAATTATAAAACATCTATTTTTATAGAATTTACTAGGTAATCTATCTTTAAGTGTTTACTTAATTTATACATTAAGTTCACTGTTTTTTTACATAAATGTGATAAATATTAAGTGAATAGGATGTGATATAAAATGAATAAAGACTTACTAAAAAGATACTTTGAAAATAAGGATTTCAAAGCTATTGCAGTCATTGTTGGTTCAAAGAAAATGGTGTTAGAAAATGATATTCATTTAGACTATGAAAATGAGGTAATTATCTATCCGCTTAAAAATTGTACGCGTATTATTCCGTTCAGTTCTATTTCTTATATTGATTTATTAGAAGAAAATGAGCATTTTATTAATTACTTTAGAGAAACAGTCTAACTATCACAAATAGGTTAATTAGCGTTTTGCGAAGAGAATGACAAATTAAAAAGGCGGGAAGAAATCACTTATGAATTCTTCTCGCCTTACTTTCTTATAGATTTAATATGTTTTAACTAATTTGAGTCGGTAATCATCCGTAAAATTATCTACTAGGGCATAAGGTGAAATAATAAGTAAACCTTGATCGTTTACTGCATTCTTATTTACACCATATTTATAAGCTTGATAGATAATTTTTGTACAATAGGTAAAACGCTCGCTTTTAGGATTGATTGTAACTAAGTATGTCTTATCGCTATCTTTGTAATGTTGTCTTGCCCAATTAGCAGCTTCTTGACCAGCTCCAGCTTTAGAACATCGATAGACTTTAATCCAGTCATCTTTATCTTCTCCAAAACGTTCTTTAAATGAGTCAAACGATTCAGTAATAGGTTTCTGTCCAGGGCCTTCAATTTGTAAAACTGTGTCATGATCCAGTGCAATACTAGAATGGCCAAAGAATCCAAATAATACTGGACCTTTAGTTAAAATAATATCTCCAGGTTGTAATTCGAAATCATCATTTTTAGAAGAAGAGGTTGTTGAATAACCAGATTGAGCATAGGTGCTAAATGATATACATAACCATCCAAATAATATGATAGAAAAAATTTTAAGAATAAGTCGTTGATTGAACGTCACTTCAATTCTCCTCAATTATATACGCTAAGTTATGAGTAATCTAAATTAAGGGAAAATAAAATATAGATATTAGATTTCTTGATTAACTTTAACTATAAAATACCAAAGATTAATACATATATTAATAAAGCAAAACCGAAAATATAAAATACTACTGTGAATCCTAGGTATGATTCTTTGCGTTCTTCTTTTTTAGATTTAAGCAGTAAGCCTAATATAATTGAGGCTGCTACCACGAAGAATATACCTAGCCATAGTAGAATGGTTAAATGTGTACTCATATTTTAAGCCTCCTGTAGTGTAGTTTAAAAGAAATTGTATATTAATGGATATAAGTAATATAACAATAAAACTATATTAATTAGAAAAATAATTTCGCTTACAAGATTTTTGGAAATAGCTACGGTACTTAAACTAACAATAATAATGATACCACTAACAATTAAACCAGGAATAAGCCAAAAAAAATCATCTAATTTAGGATAGTAGGTGACTATAATATTAAACCCTAAAAACGCAATTGTCATGACAATATTTAACCAAAATAGTTTGCTTGAATTCATGGGTGCCACCTCTTAAATTTTATAAAATCATTATTTTAATCATATCATTAATTAAGTACAGGGCAAACTTACTATCTAATCGAAATGCATGATATTTTTATAATGACTTAATTCTGACAAAATTTCCTATAAATAACGGCATAAAAAAACCGTCAACTAAGACATTTAAGCTTGGTCAACAGTAATATATTTCAATCTAAACGATAAATTTATATAAATGAATTATGTTAAAAATCTAATGTCAATTAGAAAGGGAGTTTGATATAAAAATAAATAGATAAATCACTATAAATGTTCACAATTTTGACATATTTATAAAAAAATAAAGTGGCCCCTTTAAATAATATAGTGATTATTTAAAAGTTACGTGGTTTAATATTTTTAAATGAACAATTAATTTTTGCACAATATATTAAACATGGTAATCAATTATTTATTATCAATAATTGTAATACATTAATAGTTAGAATATAAGTCGCACTATTAATATGAGTTTTCTTATATGAATTCAAAATATAAAGTAGGAAAACCTTTAAAACATTATAAAATTGATTAAACTGAGGAGGGTTATTATGACATTTTATGATTTTGTTATTGGTTTTATTAATGATGATACGCCTCTAGGAAGTTTAGCCAATTATATCGTGAATGATCACGATTTTCCAAAACACGAACATAATAACAAAGCAATTAGAGCTTATGTTATGTCAAATTATGTCGACCATCAGCTTATTGAAAGTGCTAACCGAGCTATTAGTTTATACAAACTAATTTGAGTGTGCATTGTACCAATTTTGTGTATTTAATGCCTTCCACACATCTTTTGTTTTAAAATTAATCTCATTATCCTTTATTGAAAATGGTTGAATAATATCTTTATCCATCCATGAATTGATAAGTTCACCTGGAACTCCATCTAGTAACATATCTGATTTACTTATAATAAAACATTCCCACTCTAATGAGAGCTTATTAGGATTAACATAACTATATTCATTATGATTGCTCATAATTAACACTCCTTTAGTATTTGTAAATCCTGTATTAATTTATACCCGTCTTAATAGGACTTAAACTACATAATTATTTTTTTGCCTTATATCATTTTTGAAAATTAAGAGATTAATGTATAATATTATTTAATTATAAAGTTTTAAGATATAGCCAAATTTAACATTAGTGGATTAAACGAGGATGTGACATAAAGAGCTTATGCACTGGGAAATCTATCAACGGCTTCCCCAAAGCAGGGTTTTCGGCAGCAGGGCCCCAACACAGAGAATTTCATTCAGAAATTCTACAAACAAAGCAAGTTGGGACTCACGACTCGACAAAATTTGAGAAACAATTTTGCTCATCGTTCGGTTCTGCTCAAATCCTAAACGCTTTTGTCCAGACCTCTTTTATTTTCAAAAATAAAAAATTGAGGTGTAGTTAATGTCTAAAACGCTTTATTTAATGAGACATGGTCAAACAATGTTTAATTTAAGAGGAAAAGTTCAGGGAGCAAGTGACTCTCCGTTAACTGAATTAGGGATTTCGCAAGCTCAAATAGCTGGACAATATTTTAAAAATAAAAGCATTAAGTTTGATAGTTTATATTCATCAAGCTCTGAGCGCGCATGTGATACTTTAGAAAATGTAGTGCCAAACACGCCTTATCAACGCTCTAAAGGATTAAAAGAATGGAGCTTTGGTTTGTTTGAAGGTGAAAGTGTAGATTTATTAACGGCGACGTGGGATAACAGCGATTTATTTGGTAATCGTTTAGTTGCGTTTGAGGGAGATTCTAGAGAAGAAGTAGAAAAACGTTTAAATCGTACGTTAACAGCAATGATGGAACAGTCAGAAGGTTCAACCGTTTTAGCAGTGAGTCATGGTACTGGCATTCAAGCTTTTTTAAGAATATGGATTGGAGATGCTGCAGCATCAGAAGTAGCTATAGGAAATTGTCATATATTGAAGTTTGAATATGACGATCATGAATTTAAATACATTGAAAAAATAGATCCAATTGAAGAAGTAAAACATTAGAGTTAAATAGCGTGAGCGTAAAGGTGAGATATGCGTAAAAGTATAATTATTCATTTTTACGCTCACTTTTTTTAATTTTAGAATCTAAAAAAGTATATGCCAAATCTTGGTAATAATGATGAATGCGACGATTAAAATAATCATACTTGATAGTTTGTTTAAAAGAAGAACAAGCTTACCAGATTTATCAATTTGACCTACTGTACGTCCAAGTACTGCTAAAAGGATAAACCATATCCAAGAAATGGAAATTGTCGCTAATGTAAATACAACCTTTTCAGAACCAAAATAAGCAGAAGCACTGGTGCCAATGACGCCGATAGTGTCCATAATCGCATGCGGATTTAATAAGGACACAGATAAAGCAAAACTAATTTGTTTGCGTGGTGAAAAAGTTTGATGCGATACCTCTATTGTTTGAGGAGAGGCGTGCCACAGCGTCCAGGCCATATAAAGTAAAAAAATTAGACCGATGATATAAATAATTAATTGCAACACAGGAATTGTGAGTAAGATGATTGAAACCCCTATAACCGCTAAAAGAATTAAAATTGTATCACACAAGCCTGCAGTTATAATCACAGGAATGACACGTTTAAACTTAGTGTGATTTGCCCCCTGATTGAAGATGAAAATATTTTGCGCACCTAATGGTAAAATTAAGCCCAGTGCTAATAATAATCCATGAATAATTGCCTGAATCAAAAAGACACCCCATCTATATTAACGCAGAATAATTAAAATTTTCCAAAAATTTAAATGTAACATTTATTATAATGTATTAATGGGAATTGGCTAGAGTGATTATTGATGTTACTAACGCATATTTATACGCATTTTTAAATATTCAAGTAATGTCGTAGAGTAGCCAATGAACATCGAAATATTCATCGCCGACTTTAGCCGAATTTTCCTCTAAACCTAACATTTCAAAGCCGAAAGAGGTGAAGAATATTTTGCCACTAATGTTATTAGAAGTGACGCAGGTCATTAATTTTTCAATCCCTTGTTCTTTCGCATAATCAATGACTTCACAGACTAAATCTTGAGCAATGATTTCATCTTCTTTATCTTTCAAGAATAGATTTTCAACAATAGCTTTATGCTCTCTTCCAATTTGTCTCATTTGACGTAACGTTACACAAGCTGCGAGTTCATTATCTTTAAATATGCCAAATATATTCCAATATTTATCATTTGAAGAGAGGATGTTGAGTAGATAATCATCCGTAACATGTTGGTGATAAAATTGATCCCAAGAAAATGTATAGGAATTATTTGCTAATAACGCTTTATAAATTTCTAAATCTTCAGTGTTAAGTATCCGAATATTAGCCATTATATCCTCCTCATATACCATATAAAACTTTTAATAATATAATTTGATAATAAAGTAATATTTAAAAACACGCAATCTAATTTTTAGTGACAAGTTTTTAAA
>NZ_PPRD01000053.1 GCF_002902575.1 Staphylococcus croceilyticus
AGACAGATATTAATGTTGTTATTTATCGTAGAAAACGGATATTAAGAGATTTTAAAATAGCTTTCATTAAGATTTTACATAATTTTACGGTGTATCTATCAAATATTTTAAGTCTTTATGTTAAAATCATCTTATTACTATTGATGAAGAGAGGGCGGAAAAATGATATATGAAACGGCACCTGCCAAGATAAATTTGACGCTCGATACACTTTTCAAAAGAGATGATGGATATCATGAAATTGCGATGGTCATGACAACTGTAGATTTAAATGATCGCCTTTCTTTTCAAAAAAGAAATGATAAAAAAATTGTTGTAGATATAGAGCATAATTATGTTCCAAATGATCATAAAAATCTTGCTTATCGGGCTGCAAAATTGATGATGGAGACCTATGATTTAAGTCAGGGTGTGACCATCACAATCGATAAAGATATTCCAGTGTCAGCTGGGTTAGCAGGAGGTTCTGCTGATGCTGCTGCTACAATGCGAGGCATGAACCGTTTATACAATCTGAATAGACCGTTAGAGGAATTAAGTGAATTAGGCATACAAATTGGTACAGATATTCCATTTTGTATATATAATAAAACTGCTATATGCACTGGTAGAGGAGAAAAAATTACGTTTTTAAACAAACCGCCGTCCGCGTGGGTGGTCTTAGCTAAACCTAATTTAGGAATATCTTCACCAGATATATTTAAAGCACTTAATTTAAATTATGCGCATCATGTACATACGAAGATGTGTGAAGAAGCCATTAATGATGGAGATTATCAAAGGTTATGCCAAAGCTTATCTAATCGTTTAGAGCCAGTTTCAATGTCATTGCATCCTGAAATTGAAAAGATAAAAAATAATATGTTGCAATGTGGTGCAGATGGCGCACTTATGAGCGGAAGTGGGCCTACCGTTTATGGTCTTGCGCAAAAAGAAAGTCAAGCGAAGAAAGTTTATAATGCAGTCAATGGCTGTTGTAATGAAGTATATTTAGTTAGATTATTAGGATAGAAGGGTTGGACTTATGAGGTATAAAAGAAGCGAACGTATCGTCTTTATGACACAATATTTAATGAATCATCCAAATCAGTTAATACCTTTAACATTTTTCGTGAAAAAATTTAAACAAGCAAAGTCCTCAATTAGTGAAGACGTTCAAATTATTAAAAACACGTTCCAAAAAGAAAAGTTAGGAACAGTGATTACAACTGCTGGCGCAAGCGGTGGGGTAACCTATAAACCAATGATGAGTAAAGAGGAAGCTAAAGAAATCATTGATGAAATTATTGCGTTATTACAAGAGAAAGAACGTTTATTACCAGGAGGATATTTATTCTTATCTGACTTAGTCGGCAATCCTACTTTATTAAATAAAGTAGGTAAGTTAATTGCTAGTATTTATATGGATGAGAAGTTAGATGCTGTTGTGACGATTGCCACAAAAGGGATATCGCTTGCCAATGCAGTCGCTAACGTATTAAATTTACCTGTAGTGGTAATTAGAAAAGACAATAAAGTAACAGAAGGTTCTACTGTATCTATTAATTATGTTTCAGGATCATCTCGTAAAATTGAAACAATGGTTCTATCTAAACGTACATTAGCTGAAAATTCTAACGTACTTGTGGTAGATGATTTTATGAGAGCAGGTGGCTCAATAAATGGCGTTATGAATCTTATGAATGAGTTTAAAGCTGAAGTAAAAGGGGTATCTGTACTTGTAGAATCAAAAGAAGTTAAACAAAGATTGATTGAGGATTATACTTCTTTAGTCAAATTATCAGATGTTGATGAATATAATCAGGAATTTAAAGTAGAACCTGGCAACAGTTTGTCTAAATTTTCGTAAAAGGAGTTTTTACAGCATGAAAACAATTAATACAAATAAAGCACCAGAAGCTTTAGGGCCATATTCACATGCAATGGTCGTGAATAATTTAGTATTTACATCAGGCCAAATTCCATTAGATACTGAAGGGAATATTGTTAGCGACGATGTAAAAGAACAAACAAAACAAGTACTTGAGAACTTATCTGTTGTACTTGAAGAAGCAGGTTCAGATTTAGAATCTGTAGTGAAAGCAACTATCTTTATTTCTGACATGAATGAATTTCAACAAATAAACGAAGTTTATGGAAGTTATTTCAGTGAACATCAACCAGCACGTAGTTGTGTTGAAGTTGCACGCTTACCAAAAGACGTTAAAGTTGAAATTGAAGTAGTAGCTAAAGTTAAAGGATTATAATTTTCTTAATTAAAAAATTGTCAAGCTTCTAACACAATCAAAGATATATACTAGGGGGGCTCACTGCATGAAAGTGACAGATGTTAGACTTAGAAAAATACAAACAGATGGCAGAATGAAAGCACTTGTTTCAATTACACTGGATGAAGCGTTTGTAATTCATGATTTACGCGTAATTGAAGGCAACTCAGGTCTTTTCGTTGCTATGCCAAGTAAACGTACACCAGATGGTGAATTCCGTGATATCGCGCATCCAATTAACTCTGATATGAGACAAGAGATTCAAGATGCCGTTATGAAAGTATATGACGAAACAGATGAAGTGATTCCTGATAAAAATGCTTCATCAGAAGAATCAGACGAAGCTTAATCAAATATATAAAATTCCTACAGGTTCAGCGCATGTTTTGTTGGACCTGTTTTTTTATGACAAGATTACAGAAAACATAGCGATTTCAGAGATGGGAATAAAAGGTTAGAATCCGAGTTATTCTTTTTTATTAAATCGGTTTTCTGTTTGTCTCCTATATTGAAAGTCGAAGCTGAGTTAAATTATAATAACTATGAAGTGCAAAATTTATTGGAGGGTTACCATTCATGCAAAGAAATGCGGTAATATTAGCAGCTGGCAAAGGCACAAGAATGAAATCAAAACAATATAAAGTGCTACATAAAGTTGCTGGCAAATCAATGATTGACCATGTATTAACAAACGTAAAACGTGCAGGGGTAGATGAAATTGTTACGATTGTAGGCCATGGCGCAGATCAAGTGAAAGAAACATTAGGCGATCAATCGTTATATAGTTATCAAGAAGAACAACTAGGAACAGCACACGCAGTTAAAATGGCACAAGAACATTTAGAAAATAAAGAAGGTACAACGCTTGTTGTATGTGGTGACACGCCTTTAATTACATCTGAAACACTAAATAAATTAATTGAACATCATGAACAATCTAATGCGCAAGCAACAGTATTATCTGCTACGGCTCAAATTCCATTTGGCTATGGACGTATTGTTCGCGATGATAATAAACAACTTAGCCGTATCGTAGAAGAAAAAGATGCGACTGAAGAAGAAAAACGTTTAACTGAAATTAGTTCAGGTATTTTTGCATTTGATAATAAAGTGTTATTTGAAAAACTTGCTCAAGTTAAAAATGACAATGCCCAAGGTGAATATTACTTGCCAGATGTAATTGCCTTAATTTTAGAGGATAAAGGTATCGCAGAAGTTTATCACACAGATGACTTCAACGAAATTATGGGTGTCAATGACCGTGTGATGTTAAGCAATGCGGAAAAAGCATTACAACAACGTATTAATATTCAACATATGCAAAATGGTGTAACAATTATCGATCCTACGACTACATTTATTGGTCCAGACGTTGAAATTGGTATGGATACAATTATTGAACCTGGTGTACGTATCAACGGCACAACTAAAATCGGTGAAGAAACCGTGATTGGTCAATATTCAGAAATCAATAATAGTCAGATTGGTTCACATGTTGATATTAAGCAATCTGTCATTAATGATTCAGTTGTTGGCGATAAAACAAAAGTAGGTCCATTTGCGCAATTGCGTCCAGGCTCAAATTTAGGCAATGAAGTTAAAGTAGGTAATTTCGTGGAAGTGAAAAAAGCAGAACTTAAAGATGGTGCGAAAGTATCTCACTTAAGTTATATTGGTGATGCTGAAATTGGTGAACGTACGAACATTGGTTGTGGTTCTATTACTGTTAACTACGATGGCGTTAACAAATTTAAAACAACTGTGGGCAAAGATGCATTTATCGGATGTAATACAAACTTAGTAGCGCCAGTAACTGTCGGCGATGGCTCTTTAATTGCAGCAGGTTCGACTATTACAGATGATATTCCACAAGATAGCTTAGCACTTGCTCGTGCGCGTCAAGTCACTAAAGAAGGCTATGTTAAAAAATAGTTTTTTAATAATATAAAGAACTTCTTTTTTTAGTTTTTTTGTTGAACATAGTAAAAGTTATTGATTTTTTATATAATAAGAGTGTCTAAGTAAAAAATTGGAGGACTATAAATGTTAAATAATGAATACAAAAATTCATCTTTAAAGATTTTCTCTTTAAAAGGGAATGAGCCGTTAGCACAAGAAGTTGCTGATCGAGTAGGGATTGAATTAGGTAAATGTTCTGTAAAACGCTTCAGTGATGGTGAAATTCAAATTAATATCGAAGAAAGTATCCGTGGTTGTGATGTCTTCATTATTCAACCAACGTCATATCCTGTTAACTTACACCTAATGGAATTATTAATTATGATTGATGCTTGTAAACGTGCATCTGCAGCGAATATTAATATTGTAGTTCCTTATTATGGTTATGCACGTCAAGATAGAAAAGCACGTAGCCGTGAACCTATTACAGCGAAATTAGTAGCTAATTTAATTGAAACAGCTGGTGCAAATCGTATGATCGCATTAGACTTACATGCGCCTCAAATTCAAGGATTCTTTGATATTCCTATTGACCACTTAATGGGCGTACCAATCATTGGTCAACATTTTGAAAATGACCCTAACATTGACCCAGAAGAATGCGTAGTTGTTTCACCTGACCATGGTGGGGTAACACGTGCGCGTAAATTAGCTGACATTTTAAAAACTCCGATTGCGATTATTGATAAACGTCGTCCAAAACCAAACGTAGCTGAAGTAATGAATATTGTAGGTGATATTCAAGGCCGTACAGCGATTATTATTGACGACATTATTGATACAGCAGGTACAATCACATTAGCTGCACAAGCACTTAAAGATAAAGGTGCTAAAGAAGTTTACGCATGTTGTACACACCCTGTTTTATCAGGTCCTGCTAAAGAACGTATCGAAAATTCAGCAATTAAAGAATTAATCGTGACTAACTCAATCTTACTTGATGATAGTCGCAAACCAGCAAATACAAAAGAATTATCAGTAGCTGGATTATTAGCACAAGCAATTATTCGCGTATACGAAAGAGAATCAGTGAGTGTATTATTTGACTAAAATTTACAAATGCGTTTGACTTCTCATTTCCAACCGTGTATAATACATTCGTTCGTGGTTTTACGAACTAATAAACACTTGCAAGCAACTATTAAGTTGATGGGTAAGTGAGGATAAGTTTAGACATTTCATTAATATATGAGAACATCGCACTTGGATAGATGTTGTCATATAATAGTACGTGTCAAAACTTTAATATGAAAGGTGGAAATACGAATGGCTGCATTAAAGTCAATCATCCGTCAAGGTAAACAAACTCGTTCTGACCTTAAAAAATTACGTAACACAGGTAAAGTACCTGCAGTAGTTTATGGTTATGGTACTAAAAATACTTCAGTTAAAGTTGATGAAGTTGAATTCATCAAAGTGATTCGTGAAGTTGGACGTAACGGTGTCATTGATTTAGGCGTAGGTTCTAAAACAATTAAAGTAATGGTATCAGATTATCAATTTGATCCACTTAAAAACCAAATTACACACATCGACTTCTTAGCAATCAACATGACTGAAGAACGTACTGTTGAAGTACCAGTTCACTTAGTTGGTGAAGCTGCTGGCGCTAAAGAAGGCGGCGTAGTTGAACAACCATTATTCGACTTAGAAATTACAGCTACTCCAGAAAACATTCCTGAAGCAATCGAAGTAGACATCACTGAATTACAAATCAATGATAGCTACTCAGTTGCTGATATTAAAGTATCTGGTGACTTCACTATCGAAAACGATCCAGAAGAATCTGTAGTAACAGTAGTTCCTCCAACTGACGAACCAAGTGAAGAGGAAATCGAAGCTATGGAAGGCGAAGCTGCAACTGAAGAACCAGAAGTTGCTGGCGAAGATAGCGAAGAAGAAAATAAAGACGAAGAATAATTCGTCTCAAACTGTCGACAAAGTCTCTGACTTTGTGGGCAGTTTTTTTATGTGCATTTTTTTCAGACGGCTGGGTTGTAAAGTAGTTCTTAAATGGATCATCATTTCACTTAAGTTGAGAGATGCTTGCCTAGGGGGCTGGGTCGAGCCACGGTCTTGTAAAGCAGTTCTTAGATGAATGTTACTCATTTTGTTGCGACGCTTTCCAGGGGTGCTGTCTCTAAAGCAGTTCTTAAATGGATCATCATTTCACTTAAGTTGAGACGCTTGCCTAGGGGGCTGGGTCGAGCCACGGTCTCGACACTCATCCTGCTCCCTCAGGCGTCGCTCAACTACGTT
>NZ_PPRD01000054.1 GCF_002902575.1 Staphylococcus croceilyticus
GTAAACGACAAATATTAATTAAAGTGCCTAAAGTAACCGAAAGACCTACATATGTTTCACTCAAAAAACAACGTTTTTTATGTCGCCAATGTCACAGTACCTTTGTCGCTCAATCTGAAATAGTAGATAAACATTGTGTGATTTCAAACAATACAAAAAAAGTAATCTTAGACAAAAGTGTTCAAGACCGTTCGGTCAAAT
>NZ_PPRD01000055.1 GCF_002902575.1 Staphylococcus croceilyticus
TTAAATCACTGATTAATATAAAATAACGTCATTTAATTAAATAATTAAACGCTTTATAACGTAAATTATTTTGGTTATCAAAACTTTTAAAGTACATTAAACAAAAATTTAGATTTATTATATTTATTTATTTTGAAATAGTATATAATAATATCTTTTTGTCTATTAAAATTTTCCTTTTTAACAATACTCATTTGATATATACTTATAATAATGAAATGATTACTTTAGGAGGAAGTAAGCTTATGCTTAACAAAGTATGGTTTCGAACAGGAATCGCACTGATTATCTTGTTTGTGCTAATTAAATTATTTATGGAGGTACAAAGCGTTTTTGCCCCTATCGCAACAATTATTGGCTCTGTATTCCTTCCATTCTTGATTAGCGGATTTTTATTCTATATCTGCTTACCTTTCCAAAACATCCTTGAAAAATGGGGCTTCCCTCGTTGGGCTAGTATTTTAACAATATTTATAGGTTTAATTGCAATTATCGCTATTATTGTAGCTTTTGTTGCGCCGATTATTTTGTCAAATGTTAATAATTTAATTAAGGCTACGCCAACATTACAACGTGAGGCTGAAAAAATTATTAATTTCTCACTTAACCAAATGGATAAATTACCTAGCGATGTAACTAATCGTATCAATTCTGCTGTAAAATCAATTGGCGATAGTTTGACAGGTATCTTAGCAAATTCATTTACTTACATAACATCATTGATTTCTACTATATTCTTATTGGTTATGGTGCCTTTCTTCTTAATTTATATGTTAAAGGATCACGAAAAATTTATTCCTGCAACTGCTAAATTCTTTAAAGGAGAACGTAAAGTCTTCGTTGTTGGTTTATTAAAAGACTTAAACTTTACTTTAAAATCTTATATTCAAGGTCAAGTAACAGTAAGTGTTATCCTTGGTATTATCTTATATATTGGATATACAATCATCGGTTTACCTTATACACCATTACTTGTATTATTTGCGGCTTTTGCCAATTTAATTCCTTTCTTAGGACCATGGTTATCATTTGCACCTGCCGCAATTCTAGGTATTATTGATAGTCCTACGACATTCATCTGGGTATGTATCGTTACGTTAATTGCACAACAACTTGAAGGTAACGTTATCACTCCAAATGTTATGGGTAAATCTTTAAGTATTCACCCGCTTACAATCATTGTAGTAATCTTAGCTGCTGGTGATTTAGGTGGATTTACACTTATTTTAATTGCTGTGCCTTTATATGCAGTACTTAAAACGGTTGCTAGTAATGTATTTAAGTATCGTCAACGCATTATTGATAAAGCAAACAGTGATGTTAAAGATTAATATTATTACAGAAAAGCGCTACTCTATCGACATAGAGTAGCACTTTTTTTGTAAGGTATAAGAAACTTCATTTTCCAAAAAATAAGACTTAATGCATCGAGCGCATTAAGTCTATATATCATCCAATTATTTAATTGCGTGGAAACCACTGTCTACGTGGATATTCTCACCAGTTACACCACTTGAGAAATCACTTAATAAGTAAGCTGCTGTTCTACCAACTTCTTCTTGGTCAACGTTACGTCTTAATGGCGCACGTTCTTCGATTTCTTTAAGAATTGTATTGAAACCGCCAACGCCTTTTGCACTTAATGTACGGATGGGGCCTGCAGAAATTGCGTTAACACGGATATTATCTGGACCTAAGTCGTAAGCTAAATATTTAACGTTCGCTTCTAAACTTGCTTTTGCTACACCCATAACGTTATAGTTTTGAACAGCAAATTCTCCACCTAAATAAGTTGTAGCTACAATACTACCACCATTAGGCATGATTTTTTTAGCTTCGTGGGCAACGATAGTTAATGAGTATGAACTAATATCTTGAGCTAATAAGAAACCTTCGCGAGATGTTTCTGAGAAACGACCACGTAAATCTTCAATATTTGCAAAAGCGATTGAGTGATAAACGCCATCAATATTTCCAACTTCTTCGCCAATTTTAGCGAAACCATTTATAACATCTTCATCTTTTTGAACGTCAATTTGGTATAATTTTGGATCTTGTTGATTTAATTGATCTAATAATTTTTCTAATTCTTTACGGCTACGATCTTTACGGTATGTAAATACTAACTTAGCACCTAATTGGTCTAATACTTTAGCCACACCGAATCCGATACTACGTTTATTAGCAATACCCATAATAACGAATGTTTTATTTTCAAGATTAATCATGCGAATAACTCCTTATAATCATTTATTATTTAATCTGTAAACATATTGTTTAAAACAATAAAGAATACTTTAATGAATATATTTTACCATTCTTACTAAAGATTTATAAAGCAATATCAGTCTTTTATATAAAAAGAAGGTACACCAATATATGATGTACCTTCTTTTCAAAAGTTCTAATAATAGAATTCAAGTTCTGATTTCAATTCATCTACATATTCTTTAGAACCTGTGACGATTAAACGGTCTTTATATCTAAGTTGTGTATCACCATGCGGGACGATAGATTCATTATTGCGAATAATTCGTACGAAGATAATATCGCCACCAAATGGGAAGTTACGTAATTGAATATTTTCATATTTATGATTAAGCATTTCAATTTCATATAATGATGTTTCAACGTTACTTAAGATGTTTAACATATTTGGTGTTTCAATTAAACCTTGAAGGAAGACCCTGTTACTAATAAAGTTACTGAATACTTCAATACCTTCCACTTTCATTTCATCATCTTCACTACTACTTTCCAGTCTGCAGATAACTCGCTTCACATCATGTGCTTTAGCTAATTTAGCAACATCTCGGTTTAAGCTATCATCATTAGCTGAACATACTACGATATCTTGATCGAATAATCCTAATCTTTCTAACAAATGTTCTTCATACTCCGAAATTTCAACCACTATGACGTTATCTGGTAAATTACGTTTATCACCTAAATCTTTACGATAATACAACGTCACATTATATAAATGCGGTGATAAGTTTCGAACAATCGGGATAGTTAATTGGTTTTTACCAATTAAGGCAATATCAATTTTGCGGTTTGCTTCATCTGGAACTGGAAAGACCTTTTTAAAAATAATAGGTACAAACACACATGTGATAATCGCACTTAATATTAAAATACCTGACATCTCAGAAGAAATCGTATGTAATTGTTCCGCAATTTTTGCTGATGCAATAACTAATGACAATGTTGATGTTAATAAGAATGCTGACGCTATAGTTGTTTTACTATCAAACCAACGTCTGATGAAGAAGACTGGAATTAATTTTGAAATAATAAAAGCTAAAATTAACACAGGTATAATTAGTAATAATGATGGTTCTTTAATTAGAGAAGGAATATTTAAATCTACACCAACCATAATAAAGAATATCGGAATAAAGAAACCGTATCCAAATGAGTCTAATGTATGTACTAATTCTTCGTCCGGTTTTAATAAAGAGACAACTACACCTGCTAAGAAAGCGCCTAATATATATTCAGCACCAACGCCTTCAGCTAATGCGACTAATAATATAATTAACGCAAAAATGGCTCTAATACCTATTTGAGTTGTTCCGCCAATTAAACGATGTAGAAACTTCATACGTTTAAAGACGACACCTAATACATAAAAAATAGCTGTAAAGACTAGTAGTATAGCTGACAACCATACAGAACTACCACTATTACCATTGATACCACCGTAAACAGTTAATAAGACCATTGTTACTAAATCGGCTAAAACCGCAACAAGTAGAATAAATTGACCAATGGTAGTACGCATAATGTTCATTTCTTTTAATGTAGGTACTACGACGCCTAATGAAATGGTTGAAATGATAATAATCATTAGTAAGACATCATCTACGAGTCCTAACCATTTAAATACGTAAGCTAAGATGATTGAAATAATCATGATAAACGCAAATACTGTTAAAGCTAAATTAAGATGACTTGGTACATGTTTTTCATTTTTATTGGTACCTTGTCGGTTCCTTGTATCTTTTTTAAAAGTACTAAAATCAATTTCAAGACCACTTAAAAACATTAAAAAGATAAAGCCAAGTGTTGAAAGAATACTAAGTACACTATCCTTTTCAACAATATTTAAAAATGAGTGGCCAATAATTATCCCCATAATAATTTCAGCCACTACTACAGGTAAAAACGTAATATTTAATCTATTCACAATGATTGGTGTGAAAAATGCTGCTACAACTACAATTACTAGAGAAAAAAACTCCATTTTGTCCCCCTATGTTAAATATGACATGAATGTTGTTGCCAATCCGAAATAAATTAACATACTAACAATATCGTTAATTGTAGTAATAAATGGACCACTCGCTACTGCTGGGTCAATATTTAATTTATTCATTAATAATGGAATCATAGAACCTACTAAAGTACCGACAGTCATTGCGATAGTTAGACTGCCACCAACGATAAGTGCTAAAAACGGTTGACGATATAATATTACAATGATAATGAAAAGTACAGTGGCACAAACAATGCCTGATAAAAAGCCACTACCCGCTTCTCTTAAAGCAACTTTAAACTTACTTTGCTCGTCAATTTCTCCAGTAGAAATATTTCTTACAGAAACCGCAAGCGATTGGGTACCTGAATTTCCTGACATCCCACTGATGATCGGTATAAATGCTGCTAATAAAGCAACTTGAGCTAATGTATCTTCGAAACTACCTAAAATCGTCGCGGTAATCATGCCTAAGAAAGTTAATACAATAAGCCATGGTAAACGTTTGGTTGCAGTCTTCACAACTGAATCGTTCGTTGAGTCAATATCTGATACCCCGGCTAAGCGAGAGTAGTCTTCACTAGCCTCTTCATCCATAACGTCTAAGATATCATCAATCGTAATAATCCCTAATAGATGACTTTGGTAATCTACTACGGGCATTGCGATAAAGTCATAGTCTCTCATTTTTTGTGCAACGTCCTCTTGGTCCTCTGCTACGTCAACACTAATCACACGCGTATTCATAATATCTTCAATATAAGCATCATTTTCGGCAACAATTAAATCTCTTAAAGATAAAACACCGACAAGTTGGCCAGTCGTATTGACTGCAAAAATAACATAAATTGTTTCGGCATCAGGTGCTTGTTCTTTTACTAACATTAATGCTTCTTTTACCGGTGTATCTGAATCTAGCGAAATATATTCGGTAGTCATAATACCACCGGCAGTATCTTCTTCATAATGTAATAAGTCTTTTATTTCGTTTGCTTCATCACGATGCATTAATGTAAGTAAACTAGCTACTTTCGGTTTTGATAATTCATTCAAAATATCTACCGCGTTGTCGGAAGACATATTTTCCAATACTTTACTCGCATAATGCGCATCCATAGTGTCAAATAAGTCTTCATATTCTTCTTCATCTATTTCTAATTGATCGAAGAATTCAGCGACTTCTTTAGGAGATAAAAACTCAAAAATCTTTTGTCTATTCTCCGCCGTTGTATTTTCAAAATACTCGCTTTGTTCATATTCATGAATCACTAAAAATTCTTCTCTGAAACGATCAATATCGTCTTGCGCTAAAATGTCATCTAGTAGACGTTTATTATATTCTTCTAGTTCATTTTTGTCGTTTATTTCTATTTCTGACGACACGTGAAGTCCCTCCTATTTAAAAATCACATTTTATTATATATGTATTCTAATCGCTTATAATCAATAGTTATTTCAATTTCTTTATTATATATCGGATGTATAAATCTGACTTTATAACATTGTAAAGATTGCGTGTTAATTTTAGGATGACTTCCATTATATAAATCATCCCCAACTAAAGGGTGTCCTATAAAATCAAAATGTACTCTAATTTGATGCGTGCGACCTGTATGCAAGATCACTTCACATAAACTCGCTTTATGATTATGTTTTAACGTCTTATAGGACGTTTTGGCATATTTACCTGTGGGCGATACCGTTCGAGTGATAATACTATTATCATCTCGCGCAATAGGTGCTTCAATAATATCGTTTTCTTGCGTTGCACCATAACATACACAAATGTAGCGTTTGTCTACATTTATAGTGGACATCAAATGATGGATGTGTCCATGTTTAGCAAAGATAACAATACCACTAGTATTGCGATCTAAGCGTGTTACTATGTGAGGTACGATAATCTGTTGTGAATGTTTGTCATCAACTTCATCTTGCTTAGGAGAAGAATGATTTAGATAATACAATACACGCTCGATTAAACTGTCATGGGGATGTTCTCTTGAAGGCGTACTATTTAATTGTATAGGCTTAGCTATAACGATTAAATAATCATCTTCATAGATTACTTCAATTGGCGCACTTGAAGGAATAAGATATTCACTAGGATATTCCTGAGGTAACTTAACAACTAATTGGTCATCTTGTTGCATTAATTTACGCACAGTGACAGGTAATTTATTTATAATTAAAGCGCCATTAAGTTTAATGGCGCTAATTGTTTTTTTAGAGTAATGATGCCGTTGTAAAAATGACTTGAGTGTTTCTTCATGTTTAATATCATAAACAAATCTCATCGTTCATCGTCACTTTCAATAAACGAATCATGTACTCTTTTCCAAAATGGGAACGGACGAAAACGTGCAAATCTTACTTTTTCATTGGCTACTCTAAATTGTATAGCATTCACATTTTTATGTTTAAGGCTTACATGGTCAATTGTAGTGCGAATCGTATCATGGTTAACAGGCGTTATTAAACAAGTGTGATGCTTCGGTAGTACTAAAGGCGAACCCACTGTTCTAAATACTCTATTATTAATAGAAGCTATTTCCGCAATTTGCATCGCTTCAAGCGAAGGATGAATAAGTGCCCCACCTAACGCTTTATTATAAGCAGTAGAGCCAGATGGTGTAGAAATACATAAACCATCTCCTCTAAAGCGTTCAAAATGCTTTCCTCTGATACCTACATCTACGACTAATGTAGAGCCATTTTCAGTTTTCATCGTTGCTTCATTAAGTGCTAAATAACGTGTTTCATATCCATTATCATTATATCTAACAATGATTTCTAGTAATGGATATTCAATAACTTGAAACTCTGAATTAGTTATTTCAATGATTAACTTTTCAACTTCATGAGGTAACCAATCTGCATAAAACCCGAGATGTCCCGTATGTACACCCACAAAAGCCACTTGTGACAACATATGACTATATTGATGAAAGGCTTGTAATAAGGTGCCATCTCCTCCAACTGATATTACAATTTCTGGATTATCAGCATCTTCAATCATATGGAAATCTTTCATATGATTAATCATCTTATGTTTTAATGCATTGGACTTAGAATCACCTTTAGACAAAATCGTATAACGCATCGTCTACACCCCATTAGTCATGTTTTTTAGCACGTTTTTGAGAATAATATTTTTGTGCTTCTTGAATTTCTTCTTTAATCTCAGACATCTCTTCATCTAATAGATAAGCCGCTTCTGCAGCGCGTTCAAGACGATGCTGAATTTCAGCAGGATAATCCCCATCATATTTATAACGTAACGTATGTTCAATCGTCGCCCAGAAATTCATCGCTAACGTACGAATTTGAATTTCAGCTAAAATTGACTTTTGACCATTTAACGTTTCAATTGGATATTCAATAATCACGTGATAAGAACGATAACCACTTTGTTTAGTATTATTAATATAATCCCTTTCTTCTACGACTTTGAAATCTTGACGTTGACGCAACATATTGACTACCACATCAATGTCATCAACGAATTGACACATCATTCGTAGTCCCGCAATATCGTACATTTCTTCACGCAATCGATCAAATGGGATTCCCCTTTTATTTGCCTTATCAATAATGCTTGTAATTGGCTTAACACGGCCCGTTACAAATTCAATGGGTGAGGCATGTTCTCCAACTTCATATTGTTTACGCAAACCTTTTAGCTTCACCTTTAACTCATCAACTGCTTGTTTATATGGTGTTAAAAATTGATCCCATTGATTCATAATGTTTCACTCCGCTTCACTTTAGTTCGAAAGTTTCTTCAACAGCTGAAACAAACTCCTTACCATAGTTATTATTTCCTTCAACATTCTCCAAGATATAATCTAACTCCTCTTGGAAATGCTCTAATTCTAACTCATCATTCACGATAACTTTCTTGTCTCTATTCTCATGTAACATCGACCAAGTTTCTTGGACAAATATGAGATAAGAATAAGATTGACCATCATCTAATATGTATGCAAATCCATAATTATCGCTATCAACAAGCATTTGTCCTACTTCAACCAATCCATCAGTTGGATCCTCTGAGTAGCAATAAATGCCATCGTCTTTAATTTTAATTTCATTTACATAAATACGCATGCTTGTTCCTCCTTATTATTCCTTCCTAGTTTAACATAATTTCTCCTTATAACACACGCCTGAACTGAAGATAAACCTATAGTAAATTCAGTTATTAATGTTTAAATTACTTATCTATACCTTAACTCTATGATATGAATACTCATAAATAAGGTTATTGCTTTAAATTTTTAAATTTCTCCCTCATAATGAAAGACAATAATGATTAAACCATGCTTAAAGAGGAGTAACACATGGCTACAAATAATGAAATAGAATTCAAACAATTATTAGATTCTCAAACTTACGATAAATTTAAAGTTGCTTTTTTTGAAAATGCAGAACCATTTACGCAAACAAATTATTATATCGATACGCCAAACTTCAAACTACGCGACCATAAATCAGCATTAAGAATTCGCGTAAAAAATGGTACTTATGAAATGACCTTAAAAGTACCAGCCGAAGTTGGTTTAACAGAATATAATCATATGGTAGATATTATTCCGTCAGTCGATTTAGCAATCTCAAAATCCGAATTACCGAATGATATAAAAACTATCTTAGATGACTATGGTGTGGAAGAACACGAACTAAGCATCTTAGGTGCATTGACTACATACCGCATGGAAACACAATATCAAGATGAATTATTAGTATTAGATAAAAGTGAATATTTCGATAAAACCGATTATGAATTAGAATTCGAAGTACACGATTATGAAAGTGGCTTAGAAAAATTTAATACTTTATTGAGTAAATTCGATTTGAAACATCAAACTCCTAAAAATAAAGTTCAACGCTTTTTTGAGTATAAAGCTCAAAACGCTAAATCTTAAGCGAACTTAGTCAAAAGTCGAATTACTTTTAAATGTAAAAATTCATGTTATATTAGATATATATTAATGGAAATTGGTGATATTATGTCTAAAACACCGTACGAAATTATAGGCGAAACAGCACTCTATGACATGATTGACCATTTTTATTCACTAGTTGAAAAAGATGATAGAATCAATCATTTATTTCCTGGGGATTTCAAAGAAACAAGCAGAAAACAAAAACAGTTTCTTACTCAATTTCTAGGGGGACCTAATTTATATACACAAGAACATGG
Source organism: Staphylococcus croceilyticus (assembly GCF_002902575.1). Lineage (GTDB taxonomy): Bacteria > Bacillota > Bacilli > Staphylococcales > Staphylococcaceae > Staphylococcus > Staphylococcus croceilyticus. The sequence continues at coordinate 9,468 of NZ_PPRD01000055.1, forward strand.
ACATCCCATGTTGAAGATGAGACATATGGAATTTAAAATAACAACATTCGAACGTGACGCTTGGCTAGAAAATATGCACACTGCAATTACCGAAGCTCAATTTCCAGCTGGAGTTGGAGAATACTTATATGAACGACTGCGTCTAACTGCTAATCACATGGTAAATTCCTAAATTTAATTGAAGGTGAGTAAAACATGGCTGAAGAACTTAAAATTGTAGACAATAAAAGTCGTGAAGATGCGAATCTGTCACCTGTAAATAAAATCGAAATTTATTCATTTTTTGATCCGTTTAATACAGATTGCTTCAAGTTATCAGCGATTATTTCAAAGTTAAGAATTGAATATAAGCAATATATCCGTATTAGACACATTTTAAACCCGTCTTTAAAGGTTCTTACCAAATGCCAAGCTCAAAGTACATCAGACTTTGACAATATTGCTTTAGCTTATAAAGCGGCAGAATTACAAGGAAGACTAAGAGCGGAACGCTTTATTCATTTAATGCAGAATGAAATTATTCCTAAACGTGATATCATCACTGAGAAAATGATTTGTGATTGCATTAAAAATGCTGGTTTAGACTACGATGTTTTTAAGGAAGATTTACAGAAGAATAAACTTACTGAGAGCTTAAAAGTAGACTTGCATATTGCACGTGAAATGGAAATTGAACAAGCACCCTCATTAGTATTCTTCAATGAAGACGTACATGAAGAAGGATTAAAGGTTGAAGGATTATACCCTTATCATATTTACACTTATATTATTAATGAATTAATGGGTACACCTATTGAGAAGAACCTTCCACCTAAAATAGAACATTATATTCAGAAGAAACAACTCGTAACTATGGAAGAACTCCTAACCATTTACGAGTGGCCAGAAAAATTACTTACTAAAGAATTAAAGAAACTTGCGTTACAACAAAAAGTTGAGAAACTTGATTATCCTGAAGGAGAATTTTGGCAATCAAAAATGCCTAAAATATAATTTTTATAATTATGAAAGATTAGCCATTCAATGCTTTACGTTATTAGTATCATTGAATGGCTATTTCTATATCTCCCACATTTAAGGTTGGACAATTCCATTTTTGATTTTTACCTTATCACCAGTTTGAATCTTGTCATATTGTTTTTTAGGCAAGACAATGACCCTATCTCCGTGTTTGGTTTTAATAGTAACTGTATATAATGATTCGTTCTTTTTCATTTGCTGTTTCAACATGTTGAGCTGATAACTTTTATCTTTATTCTCTTGATCATGAAAATGAGTAGCAATGAGATAATAAAAAAGCCAGTTATTATAAAATCCAGTAGATAAATATTGGGCAGCCATGGGCGAAGAAGAACTATATCTTCTTTTAGGGTTCAATAACGAACGTGTCTGCCTACTATATTGATTAGCTCCTTGCTTTTGTTTAGCAGAACTTCTCATAGCATTTGAATTAATACTACTAGTCCTAGCTGCTTGTTCAGCTGCACGTTGACTTGATTGTCTTGCTGAACGTGACGCATTAGCTGCACTTGAACGACTCATCGAAGAACTAGAAGACGTAGAACTTCTAGCAGCAGATGAACTGCTTGATGACGAACTACTTGCACTCGAAGAAGAACTACTTGAGGAACCTCCACTCGAAGTAGCTGCATCTAATTGATTTGTAGGACCCATAGTATATAACAATCCGACTATGCTTAAGCAACTAACTACTTTAAAAACTTTCTTCATTCAACGCCCCCCCTTTCTATTTAGTTACTTTATCTTTCGACACAGCTTCCCCTTCTACTTCATCATCACCATAAGTCATATAAGGTGGTCGATAAACGTGGATTTTGCTACCGTCTTTAATTATGTATGGTTTTTCATTCCCATTACTTAAAATATGTTCATATACTTTATCTAAATCTGTTCTTTCGATATGTGGTTTGTGTTGCTTATCTAAATACTTAATTTCAACATTAGGTGAATCTGCATCTCCATCATTTAATACTTCATAATAAACATATTCATATTTTTCAGAGTCTTTACTTTCTTTAGAAGGCTCCTTTTGTTCGCCAGAATCGCCACATGCTGCTAATAATACAGTTAAACATATGATACTTATTAGTGAAATAAATTTTTTCATTCATATCCCTCATTTCATAGTTTTTTCATAAAATTATCTATACTTAATTGTAACAATAACTTATTAAAAATCAGTAATGTGATATTAATTATTTTATTAATATTCGGTATGAATATAATACTGGAAAGTAACAACATAATTATAATTTTATAAATAAATTTTAATTTCATAAAAGTAATTAATTAAAGAGTTTTATAATAAAAAAGAATAATAGAAGGAATCTAAAAATTGATACAAAAAAACGCCGTGTCTGATTACACGACGCTAAACAAAGGGGATGGGAGAAATTTTTCACTTCAAACAAAGGGGTATGTTTGTTATGTGATTAATTTCATGTTCATAATATAACACGCTCAAATAGGTGTTTCAATAACTACATCCCCGAAAATTAAAATTGTCACAAACTTGACAAATTGAAAACGGATACAGTTTATTTACGCTTTCATAAGTTTTTCAAATGCGTCTAATTTTTGTTCAAATACTTCACATGCTTGTTCAATAGGTTCTGGAGTAGTCATGTCTACACCGGCATTTTTAAGGATTTCTATTGGATAATTTGAACTACCTTTTTTCAAGAATTCATTAATATATCTTTCAACAGCTGGTTTACCTTCTGTTAAGATTTGATGACTTAAACTTTGAGCAGCACTGTAGCCAGTTGCATATTGATATACATAGTAATTCATATAGAAATGAGGAATACGAGACCATTCTTTACTAATATTGTCATCAGTTTCTACAACATCACCAAAGTATTGTTTATTTAATTTAGCGTATTCTTCATTCATACGTGTAGAAGTAAGTGGTTCACCCGCTTCTTCAATTTGATGAATTTTATGTTCAAATTCAGCAAACATTGTTTGACGGAATAAAGTTGCTCTGAATCTTTCTAATTCTTGATTTAATAATAATAAACGATGTTCATCATCTAAGTGTTTATCCATATAATCACTTAATAACGCTTCATTACATGTAGAAGCAACTTCTGCCACAAAGATTGAATAATCACTAGAGTTAGATGGTTGGTTCTTACGACTAAAGTAACTGTGTGCTGAGTGACCAAATTCATGTACAAGTGTATATAAATCAGATACTGTATCTGACCAATTTAATAAAATAAATGGATTTGTTAAGTGCGCACCTGAAGAGTAAGCACCTGAACGTTTACCTTTATTCTCGTAAACATCAACCCATTGATTATCAAGTCCTTCTTTAATAACGTTTAAATATTCCTCGCCCATTGGTGCTAACGCTTTTAACATCCAATCTTTTGCTTCATCATATGGCATTTCAAATTTAACGTCTTTAACTAATGGAGTATATAAGTCATACATTTTTAAGTCATCAATGCCTAATAGTTCTTTACGTAATTGCGTATATCGATGCAATAACGGTAAATACTTGTGTACAGTTTTGACTAAGTTATCATACACTTCTTCTGGAATATGATTATTACTTAAAGCGCGCTCACGAGCTGATTTGTAGTTATGTGTACGTGCATTAAAAACGTTCTTTTTAACTTCACCAGCTAGAGTTGCACCTAAAGTATTGTTATATGAACCATAACCTTTATAAACGTTATTGTATGCAGATTGACGTAATTCACGATCGTCAGATTCTAAATATTTAATGAATGTACCTTGAGTTAAAGGATGTTTGTTTCCATCTTTATCTATTGCATCTTCAAATTCTAAATCTGCATTACTAAACATACCGTAAACATTACTTGGTGTTGATAAAGCATCTTGTACTTCTGTTAATAATTTTTCTTTTTCAGCATCTAAAATATGTGGACGTTTTTCATTAATTAATTTCAAATCAAATTCATAACGTTTTAAATCTTCGTTTTCATTCACAAATGATTTTAATTTATCTTCATCAATTTGCAAAATTTCTGGAACTAAGAAACTCCAAGCTGAACTAATTTTAATAATTAATTGATGCGCACGAGATTCAAAACCAGTATATTTATCGTTTGATGTATCTTGGTCTTGTTTTAAGTGTGCATAAACATAGACTTGTTCAAGTTTTGTTTCAATTTCATCTTCTAATGCTAAAGCATTGTATAATGTTTCTGCACTGTCACCTAAATGACCTTTAAATTGTTCTTCTTTTCCAAGGTATCCTTCAACTTCTTTTAATGCACTTTCGAATGCATCGTCACTTTCAAAAATAGTTGTTAGATCCCAAGTGTGTTCAGGATATTTACGTTCCTGTTCTTCTCTTGTTAATTGTTGACTCATAAGTAAACCTCCTATACTTGCTATTGATTCAATTTTCTCATTAAATAGTTTATATTGCACGTCTTAACTACTATTAGTCACATTAACATACGCATTTATAAGTTCAGAAGTAAGAGAAAGTTGATCATAATTATTCAAATAGAAATGTCTAAATCTTAAGTATTTTATAAGTGAATCTTTGGATAAATTATTTTGATATTTAAGGAGGTTTAATTGAAGCTGCCATTGAACTGGATGATTTTCAATATAGAGCTGTTGAGGAAAAATAAAACCCGAAGAGTTACAGACATCTGTATCAGTCATTCTAAGCTGATACATCGCACTTAAAGTGGGTTCTAATACTGAATTTTTACGACGACATTGTTGAATGTATTTGGTAATTTTGTCGTTAGATAGCTTAAAAGTATGCCAATATAATACTGTGTCATCGTTTTTAATATTATTCATTTGCAATATTTCTTTTTTAGCTAAAAACTTTCTCCCTTCTAAATGCTGAATCTGACTATATTTATATAATAATTGCTTACTTTTATCCCAGGTGATAAGCGTTCGTATAAGAGGGTTAATAAAGTATGCTTGAAATGTATTAAGATGTAAAACCCCTTTATGATACTTGGCATCTTCAATTATCCAGACCACCTCTACGCCTAAGCTTTTAAAACCTAATGAGCGTTCTCTAATTTCTTGTAAACTAATTCTTGAAAATTGAATCTCCATAGCAATCTTCGAATCAATTAAAATATCTGGATACTGCATTATCGTTGGACAATAAGGTTCTATTTCTACATTATAACCATGTTGTTTTAATAAATTTGCGATAAAAAACTTAGCATAATAGTGTTTTTCAGTTTCTGCTTTAGCACATTTTCTATGTACATTACTTTTATGTGCATAATGTGTAGTTACTTTGATTCCCTTTTTCAAAATGAGTTCTGTCTTGCAATAGGGACAAAAGTAGTCATTCTCCTTTAAAGCCTCAGTTGCACGCACACGTTCTCCATGTTGATTAATTGCTACTAACATTTGGTCACCTCATAGATATAAACGTGTGAAGTGGTCGTTTTACTTTTCAAAATACAAAAAAATCGAAGTACTTATCGTACTTCGATTCGTAATTACAATTTATTCAGCTGCGTCTGTAAAATAACGACGAACTTGTGATGTCACATTATGACTCATAATAATCTTAGCGTAATCATTTAAATAAACTTCAGTTCTGTCAGTTGGGGTAGCAAACTCTAATAATTGACTATAACTGTCATTAATCGTTTCTTGATTAACAGAATCATCAAAGTGAATTGCGTAATAATAATTTGATTCATGCATATATAATAAATCTTCGAATTCATCTGTAGCTTGATTATTATGGTAAGCATAATTAATCACTTGCTCTAAATCGTCAAATTTAACAATAATTGTTCTTATACGAGCATGTGGTTTAGAACGTTTAGGCTCAGTTTTTTGAGCTTGTTTCTGTTGGGCACGTTGTTCAAATAAATCTTCAATACTTTCTTCTTGTTCTAATGTATTTGCTAGCAATTCATTTACTTGCTCTTCAAATTGCTCATTCGCATCTTCGTCAGACATATGCATTGCATCTTCATTTTTAGATTTAGAAATTGTCACTTCCACGCCTTTTTCAAAAGCATGTACTTGAATCCATAACGGACCTTCAACAACAAAGTCTTCTTCTTCATTGATTTCATCCATCATAGACCAGAAGAATTCTTCACCGCGTTTGCGATTAGTCCATAAATCTTCACGGCTAAATCCACGTGCTTCAATATCACTATATGTTATAAACAATTTGACTGTTGTATCATCAACGCGTTCTATTCTCATATCATCTCACTCCTTACAGTCGATGAATAGTAACCATATTGTATTAGAACGTAAGGTAAATTACAATCTATTTGTTTGATTAAATTTTACTATTAAATACTTAAGGCTTATACTAACATATTCCCTTTTTTAGTTACAAAAAACAGCACTATAACAAGTGCTGTTAAATATAAATAAATTTAGTTTTTAATTTTAGTCTACTAAACGTTGTGCTTCTTGTAATTGGAATGTACGAACTTTTCTTGGTAAGAAACGTCTAATTTCATCTTCGTTATAACCAACTTGTAAACGTTTTTCATCTAAGATAATTGGACGACGTAAAAGACCAGGATTATCTTGGATAATAGAATATAAATCTTGTAATGGTAAAGAATCAATATCCACGTTTAATTTTTGGTAAGTTTTAGAACGAGTTGAAATAATTTCGTCTGTACCGTCTTCAGTCATTTTTAAGATTTGTTTAATTTCATCAATTGTTAAATGTTCAGAAAAAATGTTACGCTCCGTATACGGAATGTCATGTTCTTGTAACCATGCTTTCGCTTTACGGCAAGATGTGCAACTTGGTGAAGTAAATAATGTTACCATACATC